>CAZXSG010000028.1:0-12958 GCA_964643185.1 uncultured Holophagales bacterium | reverse complement strand
GCACCGACGCCGTCTTGGCTTCGAAGAAATGAGGAGCGAATGACAAACGGCCACGACAACGACTTCAACAGGTTGGAGCACGTCGACGAGGAAGAGCTCATCGAGACGGAGGTGGAGGAGGAGGTGCGAGAAGAAATCGAGCGAGAACGAGAAGAGGAGCAGCCCTTGGAGCGGGAACGCCAGGACGAGTAATAGCGACCCGTGGTCTAATTTCGCTGGGAGCCAACCATGGACAACGTCACAAAGACCTTCGGCTACATCATCGCGTTTGTTTGTCCCGGCTTCGTCGGAGTCTGGGCACTCTCCTTTGTCGATGCACGCGTCACGCCTTGGCTCGAGAGGGCCGCTAAGTCGAACACCAGTGTCGGGGATTTCCTCGTCTTGGTCGCCGCCTCCATTGCGGCTGGCGTCTTTCTTCAGGGTTTCGCCTGGCTTCTCTTCGACAAGGTCATCTTGAAAACGTTCAAGAAGGCGGTGCCGGAGAAGCTCGCGGAGGAACTCAAGCCGTTCCGCGCAGATCCCAACGTGCGCGAGGTCACGGAGACGTGCGTCGAGCATCACTATCGCTACTATCAGTTCTACTCGAACACACTCGTCGCCGGCGCGTTCGCGCTTGGGGCCGCCGCGCTCAGCGGCAGCGTTACCAACTGGCCGTTGACCATGCTCCTTTGGGTGGTGTCCACGGTGGTGATGGGGTACTGCGCGGTGAACTCGCTGAGGCAGCACAGAACGAAGATCGAGCAGGCATACGTGGGTGCGAGGGCCGGATACCTCAAGGGCCGGCCGCCTGAGGGAGTTCCGACTTGAGCAATGGACACGACGACTTCGTTCGGCAGAGGGATCCTAGGAAGGGCTCTCGTGAACCCGGGCCTTCGCGCGGCGATCGCGCCACTCAGGTGCCCCCTTCGCCGAAACCGCCGCCTCCGCCGCCTCCTCGTCCCAAAAAGTAGTCAGACCAGGACCCATCGAAGCTGGCGCCCGACCTTCGCCAGGTCGGGCACGAAGCGCCCCGCCCCGTCGGCCTCTGGCCCGAGCAGTTCAACGACCTCGAGCGCGATACGCGCGGCAACCCTCGACCGGCTCTCGACCTCGGCGGTCGCGCGGCGCAGGTCGTCGGTGATCGGGCCCGGCACCTCGTGGCGGTAGAGCGCCGCGGTGATCTCCCGGAGGCGGGCCAGGCTCTCGTCGACGCGGAGGATTCGCTCGAGCTCGCGTAGCGCGATGTGATCGCCGGTGCCGGCCTTCGGGTGCTCGTGCACCAGGCGGGCCAGCTCGAGAGCGCTCTCGAGGTCCCAGGGCTCGGGCCCCTCCACGAGGGTTCGATCCATTCGCTTCGCGATCTCGCGGAGGCGCTTCACGGTCGCGCGGAAAACACCGGGCATGGCCGGAGGTTACCGAAGCCGTGGATTTCCGCGATCTGCCTCCGCCACGAACACCCGCTCGACACTCTCCCCGCGGGCATCGCGGAAGCGAAGGGTGTGCAGATCCCCGAGCGCGGCCGCGCCCACCGCGGGCTCGGATTCGATGGAGAGCGTCATCTCCGCGCGTCGTCGCTTCTCCGGCTTGCCGAGGCCGAGAGCGCGGGTGATCTCGCCGAACGACGTCTCAGGATCGCCGGAACGTGCCACGCGCCGAACCTAGCACGGAGGCCGGGGACGGTGAGCGGCGCGCCAGAGGCCCCAGGCCAGGAGGGCGGCGTAGAGGAGCACGAGGGCGGGGGAGGGCTCGGCGGTCACGGCGGCGGACGGCGTTCGCCGCGCGTTTCATAACCAGACCTATTCTTCATAACCAGCGGGGTCACGGAACGGGGCAGAACGACGAACCGAAGAGCGCCCCGCTCCACGCCCATCCGGTGTGCCCGGGCTCGTCGGGATCCTTGCAGTCCGAGTAGGTGACCTGGAGCTGGAGCGCGAACGTCCGCTGAGTCCACCCAGGCACCGAGGGGCCCAGGAGGAGCACGCCCTCCATGCCGGGGATCACGGCCAGGGGCTCGGCGCTGCGCGATCCGATGCCGTGCCCGACGAGAGCGACGCGGTAGCTCGTGGCCGGCCAGACGCACAGGTCGCCCGCCCGCGTCGTCGGGCCACAGGGCTTCATAGGGAGCGGTGTGCGAGCGTCCTGCCCGAGCGCAGAGAAGGCCACGAGGAAGACCGCGAGGATGAGCGGGTAGAACTTCATGGCTTTGAACCTGTGGGCCGTGGCCCTGACCCGCAAGGGGAATCTGAGATCGAAATTCCGCTTCACTTCGCCCCCTCCTTCACAGCGCCGGCCTGTCGCGGTTCGTCGTCGGCCTCGCGGATCGTCTCCGCGAGGGCCTGGCCGCAGTTATCGCAGACGTATGAAAGCCGCCGCTTGATCGCCCTGTGGCGCTCCGGGTTCGCACCGAAGATCACCTCCCGGTTCGGTCGGCCGGGCATGCCGCGCTCGTTGTACGGCCCGTCCACCGGGAGCTTCACGGTCCAGACTTCACGCCACCATTTGTGGTCGCAATTGCCGCACGTGTGAATTCTGTCGGCCATGACTTACCTCTGCTCCACGAGCATTCTTTTGATGTGCACGGGGAATGTGCCGCCAGCGCCACCAGCATTGAAGCCGATGGCCCTCGACGCCGGATTACGCGTCGTGGCGGGTGTCGGGAGCACCATGCCCCTCCCGACCGTGTGCATCTGCATTGCGCGAACGTCCGGAAAGCCCGACGACCACACGCCGACGTAATGCTGGAAGCTCATGTGCGACCCATCAAAAACGAGCGTTGACACGTCGTAGGAGGCGTCGGCCAGGAGGTCGAAGAAGTTGGTCCCATCGAAGAAGCGCCAGCGGTCGCCCGACTGCGCGGCCCGGTACTGGCGCCCGTAGAGGATCGCGCTAGCGGTTCCGCCTGATCCGATGTCCCAACCCAAGGCCAACCACCACGAGTGAAAGTCCGCCGTGAAAGCGGTCGGGAATCCGAGCCGCAGCCACAGGCGCGTCTTCCGTGACGGATCCCACGTGCTGATCTCGGCAAGCTTCATGCTCGCTTCGACACCGTTCGCGTTGTTCTGCGCGGTGAGTACCATGCCGGTCCCGTTCGTGATCGCGGCCGTCGACGTCCCCGAGATGTTCACGCGCCACGCCTTGCTGTCGATTGTGTTCGCGCCGTGCGTCAGGGCGACGCTCGAAAGCGCGGAGAAGTCGATATCGTAAAGCGTTTCCCACGCGGTCCCGCTTCCGCTCGGCGCGCCGAGACTGAGGTTTCCCGCGCCGTCTGTGATGAGCGTTTCCCCGGCGGCGCCATCGGCAGCGGGCCAATTCCAAGCGTTAGGTGAGCGACGCACGGCCATTTAGTTGCTCCCTGAGACGATCCAGCGTGAAGCGCTGTCGTCGTAGACGAGGGTCACGGACGAGGTGCCGGTGCGAAGCACGAGGTCCGCGCTCGTGAGGGTGACGATCCTCTTTGACGCCGTGCTGGACCCGTCTCCGTCGACGACGGTCATCTGCTGCGAGGTCGCGTTGTAGACGGTGAGGAGATCCCCGGCCGCGCCCGCGTCGAATCCGCCGACCGAGAAGGCGGCCGATGGCCCGGTGATTCGGATCAGGCGATGGTGCTCGGTTCCGGATATCGCGATGTCGGAGTTGAGCCCGTTGCTCAGGGTGATGGAGACGCGCGCGAAGCCGCCGCCCCCTCCGGCGCCGGGGATCTCCACGTACGCGGCGCCGTCGATCGAGGCCTTGAGCTTCGAGTCTGCCGAGTCCATCGCGATGATGGTTTCGCCGGACGCCGAGACCGCAGGGAGCGTGGCCTCCACGAGGCGCACCTCTTTGACGTCCACGAACTCGGTGACGGTCCCTCCCGCCTGCCGCGTCGCCCTCGAGGAGACGAGTGCGAGGCTCGTGTCGGTGAGCGCGTTCGCGGCAATGGAGCCGTAGTCCTCCTGATTCGCTCCTGCGCTCGCCGGGCCGTAGCGCCCGACGGCCACGACGACGAGCATCACCGAGAGGTCCACGACTCCGGCGTTATTCGCGCGGAACTGGAGAGGCCCAACGTCGAGAGGGTTCGCGGCCGTCGGGATCTGAGCCGCGGGAATCACTCGGAAGACGGGGAGCGCCGCGAGCGCGCGCCTGAAGGAGGAATTGATCGTGGTCCCGTAGCTCGCCCCGTAGACCACGTATTCGGTGACGTACGGGAAGAGCCCCGCGGAGGCCGTGTAGAACTGCACCTCGCCGATCTCGGTATCGCACTCGGGGAACTCGATGCGCCAATACCGATGCGTCGCGGCGGGTTCGTCCCATTCGATCGTGAGCGGGTTCGCGTAGAAACCGCCGCTCGGCGTCCAGCGGTGGGCGAGCCCGGCGACGGCGGTCCACGAAGAGCCGTTGTCGGAGTACTCGACGGCGAGGGTCCCGCCGAGGAGCTCGAGCTCGGAGTAGAGGTTGAACATGCCGCCGGCGGCGGCCGTGACGCCGGAGCCGACGGCCGACACCACGGCCTTGAGGAACTTCTTTGCGGGGTTCGCGCCTAGGTCGAGCGTGAGCCGCTTCGGGGTGCTCCCGGCGTCGAGGTCGAAGGCGATCGCGGCCGCGCTGCCGTCGTTCACGCTCGCCGCGGTGAAGCTGGCGAGGTTCGTCTGCGACCACGTGGAGGCCCCGTAAAGCGTGGCCTCGTCGTGCACTCGCGGGGGCTTCCACCACACCGCAGCGGGGTTGACGCCGACGACGAGCTGCCTCACGTCCGGCGTCGCCTGGTAGGGGTCGATGTTCGCCGAGGGGCTCACGGCGTCCGTCGCCCCCGGCACGTCGCTCCAGATCGCCTCGTCGTACTCGGTGCCCTCGATCGACACCGTTCCGCGCGTGTCGTCGCGGGTGAACCGTTCGACGGTGAAGTCCTGCCCGGAGGGGAACCCGATATCAGGATCCGTGACGCGGAAGCGGTCCCCGGGCACGAGGTCCACCGCCGCGAGGTTGCAAGTCACCTTGATTCGGAGGTCCGCGAGGATCCCGTTCAGAAGGTACGTCGCCGAGCGATAGGCCTGATCCTCGGTCTGGCAGCCGGTGAGCTGATAGCTCGGGCCCTCTCGCGTTTCGTTGATCTCCGCATCCCGCGCGCGAACGACCTTCTTCTTTTCCTTCCAGTCGTCGCTCGGGTCCGTCCATGTGACGGTGATCTTGTTCGGGAGCTCGCTGAACCCGCCCTCTCCGCCTCCGCGCGAGACCTCGGCCGAGCCGATGATGTCGGCCGTCGTGAACGTCGCCGCGACCGTGCTCGTGGCCTTGTGGACGCTCAGGTAGTAGCGCCCCTCTCGGTCCACGAAGCGGCCCCCGAAGTGCGCGCCGATCGTGCTCAGGATGTCGGCCACGCGCTGAGGCGTCTGGAACGCGAGCCCGAAGGTCCACCGCTTCGCGCTGTTGGAGAGCCGTTCCTCGCAGTAGTCTGCCGCGCGGCCCACGCTCGCCCAATCGATCGCGACCTGGGGGACGCTGAAGGCGAAGTCGTCGCCGGCCGTGTGCCCCGTCGTCGCGCCCAGGATCACGTACACCTCGTCCGAGCCGAGCTGCTGCATGTATCCGAGGGCGTTCAGCGGGGAGGACCACGCGCCGCCGTCCTTCCGCCACCGCCACGTGTCCGGAGTCGCCGCCGTGATGATCTCGATCTCGTACGAGGCAGCGCCCGAGGAGCCATCCGAGAAGACGCGGAGGTCCGAGAGCCCGGAGCCCGACTGCGTGACCGTGTAGGGCAGGCGCGCGCCGTACCGCTGGTGCGAAAGGACGTCGGCCATCGCGAGGGCGGGGTTCACCGAGTAGCGCCGGCCGTCGGTCACCGCGGCCGTGGTTGTCTTCACGTAGCCGAAGTCCTCGGCCTTGCGCTGGATCGAGGCCTTGGCCACCTCGAGGGTTTGCGCCCCCGCGAGGGTGTAGGCCAGCTCGAGAAGCGCCGTCCCCGTGCCCGCTCCTCCGCCCGCGAGCGTCGCCGTGATGCGCTGCCACGTCGTCGAGAGGGTGACGGCCGTCGAGGCGCTCTCCGCGCCCTTCCACGCCTTGAGTGTCGCCGCGAGGGTCCCGCTCGTGACGCGAGCCCACAGCGAGACGGTGACGGGATCCGCCGTCGTGAGCGAGCCCGCCCAGGAGCGCGAGGCGACGCGGGCGCCGGATGCGGCGTAGGCCCAGGATCCCGCTGCAGCGTCGGTGCCCGCGGGCTCCCCGTGCGGGCCCGCGGCCGTCGCGATCGTCGGGGTCGCCCCCGTGAACGTCCACTCGCTCGCGGTGTACCGCTCCGAGTACGTGAGGCGGTTCTCGCGCGGGTCGTACGGCTTGAGTCCCTGGATGATGAGCGCTTGCGGGTCCGACACCTCGCCATGCGCCTGTGTCTGGAAGCGCCAACGGGCCCACGCGAGCCACGGGTAAATCTGCGTCGAGCCGAGCGCGGCCTGGAGGTCTGCGAGGAAGCTGTCCACGCTCGGGGTCTTCACGCCGAGGTATGTCTGCGCCGAGACGAAGAGCCCTTCGTCCGAGAGGTCCACCCCGTTCTCGAAGGCCTCGATCGGGCCCTCGCCGTAGCCGACGGCCATGCAGATGTCACCGGTGCCCGGGCTCGTGTAGGCCGCGAAGATCTCGCCGCCGATCTTGTAGCGCCCGTACCCGATCGCGCGCCAGCCCTTCTCGGCCGAGAACGTGTACTTCCGCTGCTCGACTGCGCCCGCGCCGGCGTCGCCAGGAGTCGGGTACGTGCGGGGGAGGAGGGGGGAGATCCCGGGATATGGCCAGTGTCCGCCGTCGTCCCCGGGGATTACCGGCCCATCACGCTCGTCCTGCCATGGGTCTACGGCCACAGTCTCACTCCCCGAACGCTTCGACGACTTCGAGCTCGCACGCCATGAGCTGCGCGAAGAACGCCGTGTAGCTGAGCCGGTCCTCGGCGAACCTCATCGGGCCGTAGCGCTGGCCGGTGAACAGAATCGAGATCGCGTTGCTGAGCACGATGGCGGGCGAGAACACAACCTCGTCGCGTCCGTAGCTCGCCGCACCTGCGGTGTAGGTCCCGGCAGCGGTGGGGGTTCCGGCGTCATAGACGGTGCGGTTCGTCGCGTTGCGGGCGGGGACCGCGTACGTCGTCGTGACGCCGTCGCCCGTGCCGATCGGCAGGAGCCAGACGCCCTGTGTGTCGAAGCTGAAGTAGGGGAAGCTCTGAAACGTCCCGCCGCGGTCGCAGTAGAAGGCCCAGAGTTGCCGAAGGTGATCCCGGTCCGGCGTATCGCTGAACGCGGGATTCCAGCCGATCTTCTCGCTCCAACGATGCGTCGCCCAGTTCTTGCGTCGTTGCTCGAACCCGTTCTTGCTGCGCAGCTTCGTCGTGTCGAACTCGGCGCCCCCGCGAATCCCTCGGAGCGGGCTGTACGTATCGGGCGAGGTGCAGAACGGGAAGACGGTGCTCGTGCCGGGCATCAGCGGTTCTCCGGTCGCGGGGTGAAGACGAAGCTCCGGCCGTCGCCGTAGGTGATGACGGTGCCCTCGCCTGGGATGTGCGGGTAGCCGCAGAAGCGGGCTTGGTTCCCGCGCGCGGTGCATTCGGCAAGAGATTGCGTCGGGCACGTCGGGAAGCTCGCGGGATCGGCCGTGGCTTCGCACCCGGGCCCGCGGTACTCCGGAGCCCCTCCCGTCGGACTGTAGGGCCACGCAGGGAGGCGCACGGCGTTGCCCAGGACGAAGGGGCCGAGCCGGAACGAGAGCCGCTCGTCGGTCCACGAGGGCGCGTCCATGCGCCCGTCGCCGAGCAGGATCGCGTCCTGGATGGTCTGGTCGTCCGTGGTGGCGTCGTACCACCACTCCCAGACGGTGACGCGAACGGTGCGTTGTGAGCCCGTCAGGGAGGCGACGAGCGTTCCGTAGGAGCCGTCGAGGTTCCCGATCGAGACCGAGGCCCCGAGTGGAATGCGGATCGCCTGCCCGGGGGTGGGACTCCGGGGGGCAACTTCCGCTGAGATCGGCCCCACGCTGAAAGCCGCCAAGGGTCGGTCGGCACGTACCTACCCGGTCAACAGGACAGCAACTAGCGTCGTGGCCATGGAACAGCGTGTCAGCCTGATCACCCTCGGAGTCGACGATCTCGACCGTGCCCGCCGCTTCTACGAGGAGGGGCTGGGGTGGGTGCCCAAGCAGGCGCCCGAGGGCGTGGTCTTCTATCAGCTGCCCGGCATCGCGCTGGCGTTGTTCGGCCGCGGTGACCTCGCCGAGGACTGCCGGCATGCGATCGACGGCCGGTTCAGCGGCATCACCATCGCCATCAACCAGCGCTCCGAGGCCGACGTCGACGCGGTTCTCGACCAAGCGGCGGCGGCGGGTGCGACGATCCTCAAGCCCGCCGAAAAGGTGTTCTGGGGCGGCTACGCGGGCTACTTCGCCGATCCGGACGGGCACGTCTGGGAGGTTGCGCTGAACCCCGGGTGGACGATCAACGACGACGGGACGCTGACGATCTGAAGCGTCCGCTCCGTCTGGCTGGTCAGCGCGTGGCCGGGCGCAGCACCAACCCGACCTCGCACGAGCCTCCGTGCGGATCCGGCGTCACCAAGACGCCGTAGTGCCCGCCGAGCGACTCGGCGTTCAGGTCGATCACCTCCTGGATGAGCCCCTGCTGGATACCGCGGACCACCTCTGGGGCTGTCTGCGCGACCTCGGCAAGTGGGCAGGTGCAGATCTGGATGGTCACCTCACCGAAGGACGTCAGCACCGCACGGACCTGGAATCCGAGGTCCGCGAGCGTCGCCACCACCAGGTCGCTGACCGAAGTCTCCGCGCGCGGCCTGGCAAGCCTGACCCGATGAGCCAGATCGGCGCCGATCCGCTGCGCCCGTTCCTGGCGTTCCTCGGCCGTCCCGCCGAGATGTGCCGCAAAGAGCGATACGACGTCGGCGTAGTCGAGTCGCGGCGCGATCTCGTAGTTGAGCTTGGGCCTGCCCGCACCGCTCGACCGGCTGCTGCCGCGCCGGATGTAACCCTGAGACTCCAGCGTCGACAGATGGAATCGCGCCGTTGTGACATGGATCTGCAGCGTGTCGGCGACGAGCTGGACATCGACCGGTCGCGCCGCCTCGCGCAGCAGGCCCAGAACCTTCTCCCGCTGCCGGCCCGCCGCACGATCCGACCGCGCCTCGGGTCGTGACGCTGCACAGACATGCGACGAGTCTGTCACGAGCCGGGCACGACGCCGACGACCGCGACCGCGGTGAGCGAGCGCCGATAACGCTGAAATGTCCGCCGCATTCCGATGACTCGGCGCCGCGCGGCAGGACGCCTGATGAGGTTCCCGACGATGCGCAACGCGCCGAGCGGCCCTTCGTCGGCCAGCACGCGGACGGGGTTCAACAGCGCCATCGGTGCGCGGTCAACGCTGACGATCTCGAAACCCGCCTCGCTGAGCACCTGTGTCCACTCCGCCGTCGTCAAGGGACGGGCGTTGACCTTGATCGCCCGGGCCATGTCGCGCCGGATCTCGTCCTTGGTCTCCTGCGGCAGCGTGTCCGGTTCGAGTCCGAGTTCGTGGATGGCGTAGCGCCCGCCGGGGCGCAGCACCCGGAACGCCTCCGCGGCGATCGCCCGCTTGGCCTTGTCGCCCTGCATCGTCAGCATCGCCTCGCCGACGACGACATCGGCGCTGCCGCTGGGCAGTCCGGTCTCGGCGGCGTCGGCGACGACCACCGACCCGCCGACGGGCGAGACGACCGCGCGGACGGATTCGGTCGCCGCCGCGGTGTCGTCCACCCCGACGTAGGACCGCGGATGCAGGGCGACGATGTCGCTAGCGGTGCGGCCCAGGCCGGGGCCCAGTTCGACGACATCGGCCCCTTCGAGGCGGGCTGCCGCCAACAGCCGGGTGGTCAGCGCGAGGCCGCCGGGTCGCAGCACGCGCTTGCCGAGGCGGGCCAGCAACCAGTGGCCGGGAAGGTCGGCGTCCGACCGTTCGGCGAGCGGAAGGGATTGGGGGCCGGTCGCTCTCGAATCAGCCATATCGGACAGTCCTTTCGACGGCGGCGATCAGGAAGATCGCCGTGAACAGGGAGCACACGTAGAGCAGCGCGACGTTGTGATCCCACGGGGGCACCAGCACGGTGTCCTGACCGGTGGCGTACACACCGTTGAGGAGCGGCATGAACCGCTGCAGCGACGCCCCGCTGGGCAGGTAACCGGCGGCGGATTCGATCACGAAGGCCCACAAAAGGATTGCGCCGGCAGCCGCCAGAGGAGACCTGACGAGGGCACCGACGCCGACGCCCGCGCCCGCGGCGAAGAACGCGAACACGGGCACGGTCCACAGCAGCCTCAGCGCCACGCCGTCGGTGATCGACACCGTGCCGTACACCGAAGGCGACGTCAGGGGCAGCGCGACCAGCACGATGAACAGGGTCACCGCGGCCGTCATCGCGCCGAGCGGCCCGTAGAACGCCCAGCGTCCCGCCAGCGCGGGCCACTGCCGCGGAAATGCCAGGCGCACGTATTCGGCCCTGCGGCAGCGGCTTTCCGACGACTGCCCGTCCGCGGCGGCGACGGCGACAAGGGTGACGGTGATGGTGATGACCCAGTAGGCGGCGTTGGATGTCGACACCTGCAGCACCGATATCTGCCCCGGGATGCGTGCGAAGGATTCAGCGACCAGCGCGATGCCGAACGTTATCGCGACCGGCACCATGACGGCGGCGGGAATCAGAACGGTCCACAATCGACTGAGCCCACCGGTGCGGATGCGTTCGGCGCGCATGCTGCGGGAGATGAGCGCAATACTCACACGCACTCCATCAGTGTGGATTCCAGCCATTCCTGCGCCGCCCCGTCGGCCGGGACGGCGTCGCACAGAGCGCCCGCCACACGGAGCCGTCCCCGGTCGAGGACCGTGATGCGGTCCGCGCTCAGCACCACCTCGCCCAGCATGTGGGTCGCCACCACCACCGTGCATCCCCGGTCGGCGAGCCGACGCAGGAGGCCACGGAACCAGATGATCCCGGGAACGTCGAGACCGTTGAGGGGCTCGTCGAACAGCAGCGCCCGCGGCTCGCCCAGCAGGGCTCCGGCGATCGCGAGCCGTTGCCGGGCGCCCAGGGACAGCGACCCGATTCGTTCCGCGCCGCCGGCGGACAGCCCGGTTTCCGCGAGTGTCTCCCTGACGCGCGCGGTGTCGATCCCGGCGAGCGCGGCCACCCAGCACAGATGCCGCCACAAGGTGTGCCGCGGGTCGAGGGCGCCGGGACCGAGGTGCACACCGACCAGCCGCGGATCGCCGGACGGTCGCTGACCGCAAACGGTGACCCTGCCACCGTCGGGCCGGTCGAGGCCGGCGATCGCGCGCAGCAGGGTGGTCTTGCCCGCACCGTTGAGGCCCAGCAGAGCGGTCACCGAGCCGCCCGGAAAGGTGACCGTCACATCGTCGACAGCCCGATGGGCGCCGAATGCCTTTGTCAGACCGATGATCTCGATCATTGAAAGTTGCACGGGATCGGCAGGCCGAGCGTGGTGATGCCATTGCACAGCGACTTGCTCGCCAGCTTCCACCGCCCGTCGATGCGGCGCCATTCGGCGGTGACCTGAACGGTCGGGGCGCCCTGGCGGCTGGCGTTGATCACCGCGGTGTGGGTGTCACCGTCGTGGGTCTCGGGACCGGTCACCAGACTCGAACCGCGCGGGGGACGGAAGAACCCGATGCGGTAGACCATCTTCGGCACGACGACCGCGCGGCTGCCGCCCTCCAACTGCGCCGCCTTCACCGCGTCGGGGGCGGGCGTGCCGACCAGCAACCGGATCTGTGCGTCGAGTTCGGCGAGCGTCGGCACCTCGGAGGCGATCGCGAAGTCTCCCGGGGGCGGTGGATCGGCGTCCGGGTCGGCGAAGGCCGGCGGCGCGACGCCGATGAGCAGCGCGGTGGCGGCGCCTGCCGTGGCCACCAGAACGCGGAACCGTGCCACCATCAACTGCTCCTCATTTACCGGAAACTTGTCGGTTAATGTAGGAGCTCCCCTTGGATAAGGCAAGGCTTACCTGATTGAGGTGGTCAGCGCTCCCGCGATACGTGGCGTCGGTGCCTAGCGCATCGTTTCCCGTCTGTTGGCGAACCCGTCGACGAGCAGTTGAAGACGTTCCAATTCGTGGCCGGCGCGTAGTCGGCCGGCCCGGCTGAGCGTGACCAGTCCGTGCAGCGCGGCCCAGAACACCTCGGTGAGTGCGTCCGCGTCCTGCTCGTCGGCGACCATGCCGACTGCTTGGCGCAGCTCGGCGAAGGCCGCGGTCAGCTGAGGTGGAGTGTCCTGGGCCGCGAAGCGCAAGGTGGTTGCGCGGGTGAACATCGCGTCGTACACGGCCGGGTGGCCGCGCGCAAAGTCGAGGTAGGCGTGGGCGATTCGGCTCAGGGCGTCGCCGACCGTGCTGGCGCGAGAGCGGGCGGCCCGAAGCGCCTCCGCGAACTCGCCGAACCCGTCGATGGCGACGGCCTCTGAGATCTGTTCCATGCCGGCGAAGTGCTTGTACAACACCGGCTGGCTGTATTCGATCTCGGTGGACAGCCGACGGGTGGTGACGGCATCCCAGCCTTCGGCCTCGGCGAGCTTGCGGGCCGTGGTGATGATCAGCCGTCGACGGGCGGCCCGCTCACGCTCGCGGCGATCCCCGATGGCCATAACGCACGATAGCACCGATAGAACTACTAGCACTGCTATTGCCACAGGACGCCGCAGGGGTTAGCGTTGCTAGCAGCTCGCGAGACGGGAGTCAGCCATGACATGGGATCTCATCACCGGTGCCGCCGCCCTGATCGCGGTGCTGGGTACCGCGGTGGTGTACGGCACGGACGTGTTCTGCGCGATCGTGCTGCGACCGGCTCTGGCGTCGGTCGACGACGCTGCCCTGGTCGCGGTGACCGGAAGCGTGCATCGATACGGCGACCGGCGAATGCCCGTGCCGGGGGTGCTCGGGATCCTCGCCTCCGCGACGACCGCGGTGCTGG
>CAZXSG010000027.1:0-13131 GCA_964643185.1 uncultured Holophagales bacterium | reverse complement strand
CAGCGATCGGCTCGGAGGGGGGTTGGGGTCAGGGCTCTACGGAGGTGACGAAGACGGGTTTGCCGCCTTCGACCTTGAAGATGACGGCCGATTTTTCCGGATCCCCGGTGCCGCGGAACGTCATCTTGCCCGTGGCGCCTTCGTAGGTTCCGATCCGTGCGAGCGCGTCGCGAACCTCTTCCCTCTCGAGCTTCGTCGACGTCTTCACCGCCTGCGCGAGCAGACCGAACGCGTCGTACGTGAGCGCGGCCACGTCGTCCGGCGTCGCGCTGTCGTACCGCTTCCGGAAGCGGTCCACGAACGAATCGGTTTTCGGCGCGCGGGAGCCCGCCGAATAGTGATTGCAGAAGAAGACTCCCTCGGCGTTCGCACCGGCCTGCGCGATCCACTCGGGGGAGCTCCAGTTGTCGCTACCGAGAACGGGGACCGTGATGCCCAGGTCGCGCGCCTGCGCGAGCTGCCCGGCGACCTCGTTGTAGTAGCTGGGCAGGAAGATGAGATCCGGCCCGGCTTCCTTGATGCGCGTGAACTGGGCGCGAACGTCCTTCTCGCCCTCGCTGTACTTCTCGAACGCCACGATCTGTCCGCCGCCGGCCGTGAAGTCCTGCTGGAAGATGGCGGCCTGGCTCTTGGGCGCGGCCGCGTTCTCCTCGTAGAGCACGGCGGCCTTCGAGACCCGCAGGTATTCGCGGGCGAACTTGGAGAGCACCTTGCCCTCGAAGGGATCGGTGAAGCAGGCCCGGAACACCCATTTCCTGGGGTTTCCGGTGTTCGCGTACACCGTGGTCTGGGGGTTCGTCGACCAGGGCGTGATCATGATGACCTTGCTGGCCTCGGCGATCCCTGCGGCGGGCACCGCGCCCGTGGAGGAGTTCGGGCCCACGATCGCGAGGCACTTTTCCTGATCGCCCAGCTTGCGAATCGCCATCACCGCGCCGTCGGCCGTGCCCTGGGTGTCGAGGATCACGAGCGTGATCGGGTGTTTCACCCCGCCGACCTCGAGGCCGCCGGCCTTGTTGATCTCCGAGACGGCCAGCTCCGCACCCTGTTTGCAGGAGAGCCCCACCGCGGGAATCTCACCCGTCAGCTCCGCGGCGACCCCGATCTTCATGCCGGCTCCCGGCTTGGAGCAGCCCGTGAGGCTGCCCAGCGCGGGTCCCGTGACGAGAGCGGTCCCGAGGAGCCTCGAGAAATCCCGGCGCGAAGTGAGTTGTAGCTGGCGGAGGCTCATGTGTGGCGTCCCTCCCGATCGGATCGTGGGGAAGAGGGTAGCAGCGCGAAAGACCGTCAGGGAAGGGGTGAGGGGGGAGGCAGCGAAACGTCCCCGTAGAAGCGGTCTCCGAAGTCGGGCCCGTGGAAGCGGTGCGTGCCCACCTCGTAGCGGATGCCGATGCCCGTGAACGGGACCCGGAAGTGCCGCAGCGCGAAGAGCAGCGTTCCGCCCCAGAACCCGCGATCGGAAACGCCGGCCGCCCGGGCCACCTCGTAAAGGTCCAGCCCGATCTCGAGCCCCACCTGGCGCTCCACCGCCTCGCGCCGTATCGCCGAGAAGCCCTTCGTGGCGTACGTGGCCGAGACGAGAAAGAACCGTGCGGGGCCCGGACGAGCCCCCAGGCGCGGGAGGAGGCCGGCGAGCGAGAGGTCCATCGTCGTGATCTCGGCCGAGTAGTGCGAGGGAGCCTTGTTCGGCTCCGGCGACCACGGGTCTTTCGGCGTGCGGTGGGGGACCTTGCCCCAGCGGAAGCGCAGCGTGTCGTCGAGCTCCGCCTCGGTGAGGAGCACCGCCGCGGCCGCGCCCGCCGACGTGATGAGCCCGTCCTCCCACGAGAAGCGGTACTCGGAGAAGCCGTCGCCGAGCTCCACGGCCCAGGCCCCGAGAACGCCCGACATGCCGCCCAGGAGGACGGCCGCGCGGGGCTCGACGCCGATCGCCTCGTAGCCTTCGCGGAAGGCGCGTCCCCCGAGATAACCGAACACGAAGTGTGACGTCTTGTCCGCTCCCCCAGCGTAGGTCTCGACACCGAACCAGCCCTCGTCCTTGGCGACGAACGTACCGAAGCCGCGGCCCTTCCACCAGAGGAGGTATGCCGCACCGCCGACGCCGACCTGGTAGGCCCCGGCGAGCGCGACGATCTTTCCGGTGGACGGCTGTTTCCTCGCCAGGGTCACGGATTCCGGCGCGGGCGCCGGAATCCGGAGCGGTGAGGCGGGAAGCTCGAGCGGCCTCGCCAGAAGGTGGGGCGGGGCCGCGCCGAAGAGCGAGAAGCCCTGGGAGCCGGCCGCCCGAACGGGGGACGCGATGACGAGGCTCGCGACAGCCACGGCCGCGATCGCTCTCAAGGCGCGTTCACGTCGCCGTAGAACCTGTCGCCGAAATCCGGTCCGTGCCAGCGGTTGCGGTTCAGCTCGTACCGCAAACCGATTCCGGTGAACGGCAGCCTCACGCGCTCGAGGACCCAGAGGATCGGTCCCCACCACGGCTTGTCGTCGCGGGCGCCGAGGGCGCGGAGCACCTCGGGCACGTTCAGGCCCACCTCGAGGCCGAGCTGGCGGTCCCGCTGGCCGGGCCGGATCGTGCCGTAGCCCTTGGAGTTGTACGTCAGGGAAAGGAGGGCATAGCGCGCGAGGCCCGGCTTCTTCACGCCCAGCCGGGGCAGGAGGCCCCGCATCGCGACGTCGATCGTGTAGATCTCTGTGTCGTAGTGGTTCGCTTCCTTCGCGAACTCGCCGAAGCGCGGATCCTCGGGGATCTCGGCGATCAGCGGACCGTAGCGAAGGCCCACGGTGTCGTTCAGCTCCAGGGCGTCGAGGCCCACGGCGACGAGGGCCCCGGCCGAAGTGATGATCCCGTCCTCAACGCCGAAGCCGTAGTTCACGAAACCGTCGCCCACCTCGACGAGCCAGGAGCCGGCGACTCCGGCCAGCCCGGCATAGAGCAGCGCCTTCTTCCGTTCGACCCCGGCGGACTCGTAGCCCAGCCGGAACGCCCGCGTGAGGACGTAGCCGAACACGAAATGGGAGGCCTTGTCGTTGCCCCCCGCGTACGTGTTCTCGCCAAACCAGTTTTCCCCTTGCACGCTGAATTTCTTGAACTCGCGGCCACGCCACCACACGAGGTAACCGCCCGCGAGCACGCCTGCGGAGAAGAGCGCCGTGGTGCGTCCCACGCGGAGCTTCTTCGGCGCCGCGCTCACCGCCACGCCTGGCTCCTCGGCCGGTGCCTGCGGCGAGTCTTCGGAAACGATGCGACCGTAGGTCGTGAGGTCCGCGCCGCTTCCGATGAGCGGATGGAACTCCGCGGCCCGAACCTCGACCGCGAGCGTTTCGAGGCCCAGGCCAAAGGCCGGCCCGGCGACGGCGGGCGACGCGGACGCAAGTGCCGCGAACGCGGCAACCGCAATGGTGAGGGATCTTTCGGGTTTCACGTGGCGATGAGGTCCGGTGACCGCCGCCTTTGCGAGGCGAGACGGGTCACCGGGCCGCGAATGGTACCCGAGACGGGAGCGATGCGCTTTACAGGGCGCGCGCGGCGTTCCACCATGGCGAAATGCTGAGCCTCCAGGAGCACTACGCCCCACACACCCGCTGCTTCGGATGCGGGCCTTCCAATGAAAAGGGCCTTCACATCCGGTCCTTCGTCGAAGGCGACGAGCTCGTGGCGCGGTTTCGTCCCGAGCCGCATCACGAGGCGTTTCCCGGCGTGCTCAACGGCGGCATCTGCGGCGCCCTGCTGGATTGCCACAGCAATTGGGCGGCGGCCCACCACCTCATGGTGAAGAACGGCGACACGACGCCCCCCGGCTGCGTCACGGCCGACTTCCACGTCGTCCTCAAGCGGCCCACCCCGCTCGACGGGGAGCTGCTGCTGAGAGCCCACGTCGTGGAGTCGACGACCGACCGCGCGACCGTGGAGGCGACGATCGAGGCCGGCGGAAAGATCACCGCGACCTGTCGCGGCACGTTCGTGGCCGTGAAGGAAGGGCATCCGGCCTACCAGCGCTGGTAGGCCGTGACCGACCGCTTGGAAAACTCCGGCAACCCGTTCGAGAAGGCCGCGTTGCGTGTCGCCGAGGCGGTGCGCGAGGCCGGAGGCCGGGGCCTCCTCGTGGGCGGCTTCGTGCGCGACCGGCTGCTCGGCCTCGCCGAGAAGGACGCCGACGTGGAGGTCTTCGGGCTCCCCGCGCCGGAGCTCGAGGCCCTCCTCGCGCGCCTCGGACGGGTTGACGCCGTGGGCCGTTCGTTCGGCGTGCTCAAGGTCCTGGTCGCGTTCCCCGAGGGGCCTGTGCCGCTCGACGTCTCGCTGCCGCGCACCGAGTCGAAGACGGGCCGGGGCCACAAGGGCTTCCTCGTGACACCCGAACCCGGTCTCTCGTTCAAGGACGCCGCCCAGCGCCGGGATTTCACGATCAACGCGATCGGCCTCGACCCGCTCACCGGCGAGATCCTGGATCCGTGGAACGGGCGGGCCGATCTCGCCGCCCGGCGGCTCGCGATGGTGGACCCCGCAACGTTCGTGGAGGATCCGCTGCGCGTCCTCCGCGCGGCCCAGTTCCTCGCGCGGTTCGATCTCGTGCCCGATCCGGCCCTCGTCGTCACGAGCCGCGGGATCCGCGCGAGCCTCCTCGAGCTGCCGGCGGAGAGGCTCTGGGAGGAATGGGTCAAGCTCCTCCTCAAGGGAACGGTGCCCTCGAAAGGGCTCGCCTTCCTGCTCCAGACGGGCGCTCTCGAGACGCTGCACCCCGAGCTCTTCGCGCTCGCCGGCTGCCCGCAGGATCCGGAGTGGCATCCCGAGGGGGACGTCTTCGTCCACACCGCGATGGCCCTCGATGCGGCCGTGGCGCGGAGAACCGGAGAGGCCGTTCACGATCTCACGCTCATGCTGGGCGTCCTCGCGCACGACCTCGGCAAGCCGCCCACGACGCGCTTCGAGGACGGCCGCTGGCGCGCTCGCGGCCACGAGGCCGCGGGCCTTCCGCCCACGACGGCGTTCCTCGAAAGGCTCAAGGCGCCGCACGCGTTCCTGGCTCCGGTGTGCGCGCTCGTGGCCGACCACCTCGCCCCAGCGCACCTCTCGGCGGGAACGCCCACGGCGCGGACGTACCGCCGGCTCGCGCGAAAGCTGAGCGACGCGGGCACGACGATGGAGATGCTCCACGCCGTTGCCGAGTCGGACCACTTCGGGCGCACCACGCCCGACGCCCTCGCCCGCGAGTTCCCGGCAGGCGACGCGTTCCTCGCGGCCGCGCGGAGCCTCGATCTCGAGAAAGCCCCCGTGGTCGACGTCGTCCTCGGGCGGCACGTGCTCGCCCGCGGCATCCCGCCCGGCCGCCGCGTGGGTGAGCTCCTCGCCCGCTGCCGCGACGTGGTGGACGAGACCGGCTGGACGGATCCCGAGCGGATCCTCGACCGCGCGCTCGCCGCGGAAAACTGAGCGCGCCGGAGGGCTGGATGCTCCAGTTGAGACTGAGTTTCAGGTCTGGTAGAGTTCCTCCCGTGAGCGGATCGCCGTTCCCCACCCTCCGGCAGCTCCCGGCCCTCGCACCCCGGCCGATGACGCGCTGCGAGTGCGCCGGCGTCGAGTTCGAGGACGTCCTCGCCGAGGTCCGCGCGACGGGCGCGACCCCCGAGGAGGTCTGCGTGCGAACGGGCTGCGGGCAAACCTGCGGAGCCTGCCGGCCCGACTTCGAAAGCTATCTCCGCGCCAGGCTCCACGTCGTCGCGAAGCCCGGATAACATCCGCCCGGGGACGACCCCCCGAGGAGATGACGACATGAAGGGCGACTCCGAAGTCGTGGCGCTGCTCAACGAGGTTCTCTCGGCCGAGCTCACGGGGATCAACCAGTACTTCATCCATTCGATGATGTGCAGGAACTGGGGCTACCAGAAGCTGGCCGGGCACGCGCACAAGGAGTCCATCGAGGAGATGAAGCACGCTCAGGCCGTCATCGAGCGGATCCTCTACCTCGACGGCGTTCCCAACATGCAGAAATACATGAAGGTGAACGTCGGCCAGAACGTCCTCGAGCAGCATCAGCTCGATCTCGCGCTCGAGGTGGATGCCGTGGAACGCCTCAACCGAGGCGTCGTGCTCGCGACGGCGAAGGTCGACAACGGCACGCGGGCGCTCTTCGAGAAGATCCTCGTCTCCGAGGAGGAGCACATCGACTGGATCGAGGCGCAGCTCCACCAGATCAAAGAGATCGGGTACGAGAACTACCTCGCCCAGCAGCTCGAGCCCTAGGCGCGTCCTTCAGGAAGAGCCGTGCCCAGCGCTCCGATCGGACTCTCGGAACTCGTCTCGATCCTCGGCAGGTCCACGAAGGACCCCGAGGTGCGGACGCTCTTTCAGGGTGTGGAGTTCCTGCGGTTCAACCAAACGTTCTCGGGCGGGGACCGAACCGCCCCCAACGCCCACGCGGCCCGCTCGCGCGGTTTCGAGTTCTGCTCGGATCCCTCCGGCGTGATCCGCGTGTGCTACGCCTACGGCCTCGAAGCCAAGCCGGGCTACGACCCGTTCGCGGGGCCGCTCCTCGCGGGCATCACGTTCCTGATGCCGCCCGCGGCCGTGCAGGACATCCTCGGCCCGCCCTCCCGCTCGGGTCCGGCGGTGTCGATCCCCAAGGTCGGCAAGGTGGGTCCCTGGGACCGCTGGGACCGTGAGACGTTCTCGATGCACGTGCAGTACGTCCCGTCCGGTCGCCGCATCCAGACGATCACGGTCATGTCTCCCGACATGGTGCCCTGAGCGGACGAGACCGGACGCTCGCTGCCGTCCCGCCGCCTTCCGGTTCTCCTCGACCCGGCCCGGCGGGCGTGCCATAGTCGGCGAAACGACGTGGGTGCAGCGAAGGCGCTGCAGGTAACGCGGATGGTCGGGCCGCCATCCCAGCCGGCACGAGCCGGCAGAGGATGCGTATGTCGAACCCCGCTTCGCCCGGGAAAAGCCCCCTGCCGTCCACCCCTCCCGAGGCCTGGGAGCCTCTCCTCCGCTTCGCACGGCTCGCGACCCGTCCCCTCGAGCGCTTCCTGCGCATCGAAGCCGCGAGCGGCATCCTGCTCCTCGCGGCCGCGGCCTTGGCGCTCGCCTGGGCGAACTCGCCGTGGTCCGCGAGCTACCTCGGCCTCTGGCACACGCCGCTCGGAATCCGCGTGGGCGATTTCACGTTCGAGCGCTCCCTCGAGTGGTTCGTGAACGACGGCCTCATGGTCATCTTCTTCTTCGTCGTCGGCATGGAGATCCGCCGGGAGATGCACCACGGCGAGCTCTCCGAATGGCGGCGCGCGGCGTTGCCCATGGCGGCGGCCCTCGGCGGAATGCTCGTGCCGGCCGCGCTCTATCTCGTGGTCGCCGGCGCGCCCGGCACCCGCTCGGGCTGGGGCGTGCCCATGGCGACCGACATCGCGTTCGCGCTCGGCATCCTCGCGCTCCTCGGCAAGCGCGTGCCCGCGGCGCTGCGCGTTCTCCTCCTCGCGCTCGCCGTCATCGACGACCTCGGCGCGATCGTGGTGATCGCTCTCTTCTACTCCGAGGGCGTCGCGTTCAGCGGCCTCCTCGTGGCGGGGGTCGGGTTCCTGGGCATCCTGGGTATGCAGCGGCTCGGCGTGCGGACGAAGCTCGCGTACGTGGCCCCGGCGCTCGTGGCCTGGGCCGGGGTGTACGCGGCCGGAATCCACCCGACCATCGCGGGCGTTCTCGTGGGTCTCATGACCCCCGTGCGCGCCTGGCTCGGCCCCGAGGGCTTCCTCACCGGAATGAAGGACCAGCTCGACCGCCTGGGGAAGGGCGCGCCGAACGCGCTCAGCCCGCACGAGCTCGCCGAGGCGCTCCGCCACGTGGACGCGGCGCGCCGGGAGGCCCTCTCGCCGGCAGAGGGCCTCATCGAGCGGCTCCACCCGTGGGTCGCGTTCGGGATCATGCCGGTCTTCGCGCTGGCCAACGCTGGCGTCGTGCTCGCGGGCGGCTCGCTGAACGGCGCGTCGTGGAGCGTGCTCTCCGGCGTGATCCTGGGCCTCGTGGTCGGGAAGCCCGTCGGCGTGCTCCTCGCGAGCGCGCTCACGCTGCGCCTCGGCGTCGCGACCCTGCCCGCCGGGATGACGTACCGGCACCTCGTGGTGCTCGGGGCCGTGGCCGGCGTGGGCTTCACCATGTCGCTCTTCGTGGCGCAGCTGGCCTTTAGCGACCTGGCCCTTCTTGCTGCGGCAAAGGTCGGGGTCCTGGGGGCCAGCGTGGCGGCGGCGGTGCTGGCGCTCGTCCTGGGCCGTACGCTGCTCTCCCCCGTGATGGCGCCCGGCGCCGCGGCGACGGCCGACGAGGCAGAAGGCGAGACCGCGTCATGAACGAGTGGCTGCTCCTCGCGGGAGGCGGACTCCTCCTCTACCTCGGAGCCGAGTGGTTCGTGGGCGGCGCTTCGGCCCTCGCGCTCGCGCTCCGCGTGCCGCAGATCCTCGTGGGGCTCACCGTGGTCGCGTACGGCACGTCGGCTCCCGAGGTCATCGTGGGAATCTCGGCGGCCAGCAGCGGCCACGGCGAGGTCGCGCTCGGCAACGTCGTGGGCTCCAACATCGTGAACATCGGGCTCATCCTGGGCCTCGCGGCGCTCGTGAGCCCGGCGCACGTGAACCGCGACCTGGGCCGGCGGGAGCTGCCCGTGCTCCTCGCCAGCACGGTGTTCGTCGTCCTCGCGATGTGGGACGGGCGCGTGAGCCGGCCCGAGGGTTGGGGTCTCGTGCTCGCAGCCGTGGTCTATACGGCCTTCATGATCCGCATCGCGCGCTCGGCATCGGCCGTGGCACGCGCGGGCGTGGGGGCCGCCGTGGCCTCCGAGGCGGCCGACGCCGCGGGCGCCCCGGCCACCAACGGGATCGCGCGCTCCGCGGCCATCGCGCTCTCTGGCCTCGTCGTCCTTCTCGTGGGCGGCTCGCTGTTCGTCGACGGCGCCGTGGACGTCGCGCGATCGCTCGGGATGAGCGAGCGGATCGTAGGACTCACCATCGTGGCGGTGGGCACCTCGCTCCCGGAGCTCGTGACGAGCGTCGTGGCGGCGCGGCGCGGGCACTCGGGCCTCGCCGTCGGCAACGTGGTGGGCTCGAACATCTTCAATGCTTTCCTGTGTCTCGGGGTCTCCGCGCTGGCGGGGCCCGTGGTCATGCCGTTCGCGACCGCGCTTCCCGATCTCGTGGCGCTCTCTGTCATGACCGTGCTGGCGTGCGTCCTCATTCGGGGGGAGCGCACGATCTCGAGGGCCGAGGGGGCGGTCGTCCTCACGCTCTACGTCGCCTACACGGTGGCCACGGTGGTTCGGGGCTGAATCACGTTCCGCGTGCTGGCCCTTGACAGACCGCGATCTCGCGCATAACTTGTTGGTTATGGAACCGATGGGTTATGCGAACCTCGATCCGGCCGTCCTCGACGCCACGTTCGCGGCGCTGGCCGATCCCACGCGCCGCGCGATCCTGGCGCGCCTCTCCTCAGGCGACGCCTCCGTGACGGAGCTGGCCGAGCCTTTCGACATGAGCCAGCCCGCGATCTCCAAGCACCTCAAGGTGCTCGAGAACGCGGGCCTCGTGTCCCGCGGGCGCGACGCGCAGCGGCGTCCCGTGCATCTCGAGGCGAAGCCCCTCGAGGAGGCCAGCGCCTGGCTCGAGCGTTACCGGGCGTTCTGGGAAGAGCGCTATCAGCGCCTCGACGCCCTTCTCGAGGACATGAAGGCCATGAAGGCCGCGGCGCCGAAGGACGCCCCGCTCAGCTCTGCCGCGCCGCGGACGGCACCGAAAAAGAAGCGCCCCCAGAGCCGCCGATAAGGAGATTTCGATGAGACACCTCGGAAGCCTCACCGTGACGACCCCCACCGATCGCGAGATCGCCATGACCCGCATGTTCGACGCGCCGCGCGGCCTCGTCTTCGAGGCGTTCATCAGGCCCGAGCTCATCCGCCGCTGGCTGCTCGGCCCGCCCGGCTGGACCATGGTCGTCTGCGAGTTCGACGCGCGCCCCGGCGGCCTCTACCGCTACGTCTGGCACAAGGACGACGGCACGGTGATGGGCATGGGCGGCGTGATCCAGGAGATCGTCGCGCCGGAACGCCTCGTGGCGACGGAGAAGTTCGACCACGCCTGGTACCCGGGCGAAGCCGTCGACACGACCACGTTCGTCGAGGACGGCGAGTCGACCATCGTCTCCATCACCGTGCTCTACGAGTCGAAGGAGACGCGCGACGCGGTGCTCAAGACGCCCATGGCCGAAGGCATGGTCGCGGGCTACGACCGCCTTGCCGAGCTCCTCGCGGCCCGGGTGGAGAAGGCGTAGGAGAGCGGCGTGGCTGCGAGGAAGACCGCTCCGGTGCTGGACGAACGCCCCGCGGCCGATCGCGCGCGCGAGGCGGTGGCCGCGCTCGAGGCGCTCGCGACGCAGAAGGACCGCGACAACCTCGTGCGCTTCGGGATCAACGCGAAGCCCGCGTTCGGGGTCTCCATGTCGAACATCCAGAAGGTGGCGAAGACCGTGGGGAAGAGCCACGCCGTCGCGGCCGCGCTCTGGGAGTCGGGCTGGTACGAGGCGCGGATGCTCGCGGCGTTCGTCGACGAGCCCGAGCGCGTCACGCCCGCGCAGATGGACCGCTGGTGCGGGGACTTCGACAACTGGGGCCTCTGCGACACGATCTGCTTCGTCCTCTTCGACCGCACGCCCCACGCCTTCGCCAAGGTGAACGCCTGGGCCAGGTCCGACGACGAGTTCGTGAAGCGCGCGGCGTTCGCGCTCCTCGCGAGCCTGTCGGGCCACGACAAGACCACGGGCGACGAGCCGTTCCTCGACAGCCTCGCGCTCATCGAGAAGGCGGCCACGGACGACCGCAACTTCGTGAAGAAGGGCGTCCTCTGGGCACTGAAGGGGGTCGGGCGACGCAGCCCGGCCGTGCGCAGGGAGTCCGTGGCCCTCGCGCGGCGCCTGGCCGCGTCCGGGTCCCCGTCGGCTCGGTTCATCGGCAAGGACGCGCTCCGAGATCTCACCAGGGGAATGAAGAAGGAGAAAGGACCCCAGCCATGATCGAAGCACCGGAAATCGTGGACGTACCCGAGCAGGAGACGGCCGTCATCCGGCTCACCATCCCCCGCGAGGACATCCAGCGCGTGATGGGTCCGGGCATCCAGGAGCTGATGGATGCCGTGGGCGCGCAGGGAGTCGGCCCGGCCGGCAATTGGTTCACACATCACCTTCGGATGGACCCGAAGACCTTCGACTTCGAGATCGGCGTGCCCGTCTCGGCCACGGTGAAGCCCATGGGCCGCGTGAGGCCCGGCAGGCTGCCCGCAGCGAAGATCGCGCGGTCCCTCTACGCTGGCGGCTACGAGGGTCTCGGAGCTGCCTGGGGCGAGCTGGACGCGTGGGTCGCGGCCGCGGGCCACACCGCGGGGCCAGACCTCTGGGAGCGCTATCTCGTCGGACCCGAGACGGGACCCGACACGTCCCTCTATCGCACGGAGCTCAACCGTCCGTTGGCCCCTTAGCGCGGCTAGCGCAATCCCGGAAAAATTTCAATAGGTCACTCGAATCAAGGCCCGGGCGATCAGCGTCCGAGCCTTGCGCCCTTTGTGGCTGCGGGTTTGGGCCCGTGGCCCTTCGCGCCACGGCCACGAGCCGCCACTGTGGCGCCATTTCGCTGATTCACGTGCACCATCGCCGGGCATCGTACGCGGACCGTACAACTCCCCCGTGCTCGTCACGCTCGCGCTTTTTGCGGCCGGCATCGCAATGGGAATCGGCGGAGCCCTGATCTGGGCGTGGGGCGTGAGGTCCGGGCAGTTTCGCGACCTCGAGAAGACCAAGGAGCAGCTGTTCTGGCCCGACCTCGCACCGGGACCGGAAGGCCCCGCCGCAGAGAAGCCGGGCGACACCTAGGGAGGGACGATGAATCTCGCCAACCAGAAGACGGAAGCCGACGCCCGCATCTCGCGCCGAAAGGCGCTCACCATCACGAGCGCGCTCGGCCTCGTCGGCGCGAACGCCATCGCCTGGTTCTCGAACCTCCTGTTCTTCAAGCCGCGGGTCACCTACAGTGAGCCCTCCCGGTTTCGCATCGGGAGGCCCGACGCGTTTCCGCTGGGCACCCGGCTGCCGCTCGCGCGGCAGAGGGTCACCATCGTGAGGACCGAGGCCGGCCTGGCCGCGATCTCCAACACGTGCACGCACCTCGGCTGCGTCATCCAGACGACCGACATCGGCTTCGACTGTCCCTGCCACGGCAGCCGCTTCGACGCCGAGGGAACCGTGCTGGGTGGGCCGGCGCCGCGGCCGCTGCCCTGGTTCCGCATGGCGCTGTCACCCAGTGGCGAGCTGGAGGTCGACACGGCAGATCCCGTCGCGGCCGGCACGTTCCTGGTGGTGTGAGGGGCTAGAGACGATGAGCGACGACCCAGAGCCCGGCCTCCTCCGCACACTGAAAGAGCTGCCCGTCAACGTCTGGCGATCCATCTTCCGCAACCCGCTGCCGTCCTCGGACCTGGGCCGCTCACAGACGACGTTCAGCAACATCTTCCTGCACATCCACCCCGTCAAGACCCACGTCCACTCTCTGAAGCCCTGGTTCACGCTGGGGCTCGGCGTGCTGTCGCTGTCGCTCTTCGTGATCCTCTCGGTCACGGGCATCCTCCTCATGTTCTATTACGTGCCTTCGGTGGAGCAGGCGCACAACCGCATGCTCGATCTGTACGGCACCGTGGCCTTCGGCGCGCTCCTTCGCAACATGCACCGGTGGGGCGCGCACGGCATGGTCGCCATCGTGGCGCTCCACATGTGCCGCGTCTTCTTCACCGGGAGCTACAAGGCACCGCGCGAGTTCAACTGGGTCGTCGGCGTGATCCTCTTCCTCCTCACGCTCGGCGCCTCGTTCACGGGCTATCTGCTCCCGTGGGACCAGCTGGCCTACTGGGCCATCACCGTGGGCACCGCGATCGCGGGCTACGCGCCCTTCGTGGGCGCGCAGGTGAGGTTCCTGCTCCTCGGGGACCGCATCGTTGGGCAGGAGGCGCTCATCCGCTTCTACGTTCTCCACGTGCCCGTGATCCCGACGCCGATGGCGCTCCGCATCGCCATCCACGTCCGGAGCACCCGCAAGGGCGGCCGGCTGCCGCCTC
>CAZXSG010000026.1:0-13171 GCA_964643185.1 uncultured Holophagales bacterium | reverse complement strand
TCCTCGCGACGTACGCGCCGGGCGTGTCCAACGCGTACGCGCGCGTCACGCGGGTCTCGGGCACGAACCCCTTCATCGCGTACCTCGTCGTGAACGACGGCGGGGCGCCGGGGCAGCGGACGGGAGACGGCGCCTTCGTGCCCGCGCAGCCCGACTGATGCGACCCACTCCTCCGAGTTTCTCGATGGATCGCGTTGTTCGATATCGTCTTCGCTTGGTGACCTGCTGCGGCCTTCCCCCCGATCTGTGGGGCTGACGCAGCCAAGGAGCAACGTCGAGCGAAGAGGGCCTTCTCCGGGTCCCGGTTCCGAGTGTCGAGGAGTACGTAGCGGCTCTTTCCGCCCTTGCGCCGACGCTTGCCGAAAGCCGGCGCGGGCTGCTGGTCGCTCACTATCGATGCCCTGGGCACGTCAGCACCGTGTCGGATCTGGCGAACGCCGTCGGCTTCGAGAGCTTTCGCGGCGCCAACGTTCAGTACGGCACGCTCGGCCGGCTCGTCGCCGAGCGTTGCGGTGTCGACCCGCGAGTCAAGATCCAGATGCTCGTGCGGTTCGTCCGTCCAGAAACCCTGGCGAATCGGGAGTGGCTTCTCGTGCTCAGGCCGGAGGTGTGCCGGGCGCTGGAGCAGCTCGGCTGGGTGGAAGCCGAGCCGAACGTGCTCACGATCCGGGGCGGCGCGGGCGGTGCCGCGGGGCGAATGTCAGGTGAATACCAGCTGCTCCTCAGCGAGAAAACCGCGCTCGAGCAGATGATTGCGGAGACGCCCGAGGAAGACGTCCTCGACCGGAGGAGCCTGACCGGTCGACTGAACACGATCCTCGAGGCGATCGCCCACGCGGAGCCATTCGAGCGCGATCCCACGAACGTGCTGGACGACGAGGACCCTACGCCTACGCGTTCAGCTTCCTGACGTACCCGGGCGGGCCGGCACAACGAGCGGCCTACGGGGGATGGACCCTCTGTCTTTTGCGTGCGAGCTCGGCGAGCTTCTTTGCCGTCTTCTTCCACGAGTTCTTCGACGGGAGACCTGTGAAGTCGATGAGCGCATGGGCCAGGTTGTCTGGCTGTTCCGGGGGGCATGAATCCGGGAGCGGAACCGTTCCAACCTCGAGGCACTCGCTCACCGAGACACCCCAAACACCGCAGGACTCGAGACCCAGAATCTTGGTGTAGTGCTCAAAGGATTCGGCTGCGGTCCAGATCGAGCTCCGATCGACGGAGAGTTTCCCCTTATCGTTCTCGCTCGGCTCGAAGGCCTGGCTCGACAACCGCTCCGCTACGACGAAGCTGGGGTGCACCTGTCGATGCAGGACCTCATGGCTCGGCAACGGCGAGGTCATCGTTTGTCGGTTCTCGGATACCGGGCGGTCAGGAATGCCGCCAACCTCGTCTCCGAGCCCGCCGTTCGAAGATTCAGTTCCTCTGCCGCCTCAGAGTCGCCCTCCATCTCCACCGCGAGAAGCTGCACCGAGCCGGCTTCGATGTCGAAGTCTCCCGAAACCTCCCAGGCACCGAGGGACCACTCGACGCGAACGCGTCCGTCGGGGTTGGGATAGACAAAAGGCCTCGGAAGCCGGAAGGCGTCCGTGAGCCCTTCGAGGAGGCCTCGCAGCCCCCTTAGAGATTCGACCGAATAGGCGCTTCCCGATCCGTTGTACCAACCCGCCCGGAGGTTCGCGAGCGTCTGAACCTGGTCCTGCAGCGTGATCGGGCAAGACTCCGGCGGTGTGGCGGCTGCGGTGGGGACAACCTCCTCGGCTTGAATCGACTGAAGACCGTCCTTGTTGAAAGTGCCGACTCCGCGCACCGAGATGCGCTGGTCCTCGACGAGGCTGCTGAACGTCTGGGGCAGAAGCATCGACGGGAAGGACACGGTGATTCGACCCCCGTCATCTGGCTTGAGCTTGCATTGCTCCTTGTCCTTGTCGACCTCTCGGACCAGGCCCTCGATCTCGACGTCTTCCTCATACCGTGATTCCGTGGCCAGCAGCAGGTTCCGCCGAGCGACCTTGCTGTAGACGACACCTTGGGAACCCGGGCTCCGAATCTCGACTTCTTCGTCATCCCGGAGGCCTCGGCCAAACGCTGCGAATCGGCCCAGCGCCTCGTCTGGAAGCCGATGCCGGGCGATGCCCGTGGAGGGGGAAGCGAGGTACGCCTCAACCTCCGTTCGCGCCTGTTCGAAGTAGTCGGCGAAGAGAGCGGAGTTCACACCTGGGCTCGGGTCTCGCCGAAGGATCGGCGAGATGGTGCTTCCTTCACCGATCTTGCCCAGGACGAGCACGAAATCGGCGTCGAAGTTCTTCGCGAGTCGCCTCCGGTGGGGATTCGCCTCGCGGAAGAGATGCCGGGCGACCACGACAAGCAGCTCCCGATAGGCCACCAAGTCGGAGAGAACCTCGATCGGCATCTCATTCGATTCGAATCGCTTCCCACGGAAGGTCAGCGTAGCGAACGGGGTCTCGTCCACTTCATCCACCGTCATCGGCCCCAGGGGATCTCCTCGACATCGAAACGATCATGGACTTCGACTCCCCAAGCCTCAAGAGGCAAGACCGGTGCCGGAATCCGCAACCCGAACTGGCGTACCCCGAGGCGGCCTACCCCTTCAGCTTCCTGACGAACTCCGCCGGGACGGGCCACAGACCGAGCCGCCCCTTGCAGGGGAGCGGCTTGGCCAGCGGACGCGGGTTCTTCAGAACCCAGCCGTACGCGTCCCCGCCGAACCACTTGGACCGGCTGGTCTCGACGACATCCACGAGGTCGACGACGCCGAGGATGGCCGAGAAGAGAAGGTCCTCGGGCTCACGAATACCAGGTGGCAGCCTCTGGTTCTTCATGTAAGCCGCCCCGGCATGGATCGCGAGCGGCCCGCGGTACTTCGGCGCCCAGGTGCGGTTCTCGATGTCCTTACCGGCATGCAGGATCGCCCAGGCCCACGGCTGCTTCACGGTGAGCATCTTCATGAGAACACTCCTCGGCATCGACCCTGTTGGAAAGGGCGAATGCTGCGGCAGCCACGCTCCAGGACGCAAGGCTCTGCGCTTCTCCGCACGCGGTGCTTACGGCTCGCAAGCGGCCCCCTCTGTGGTAGCTCGCCGCCTTCAGGAGAGCGCTCGATGGTCGACCGAGTTGCCAGCACCGCCCCTGCCGGATCTCGCTCCGTGCGCCTAGCCGGGTAAGCCGATGTCGTCGAATCCGTTCTTCGAGCGCCCGATCCTCAACTCCCCGTACGAGCTGCCCGCGCAGCAGATCATCGAGCGCCGCCGCGAGGCGAAGTTCGTATCGCCGGTTCCCAAGGACGGACGAGGGCGATCTGCAAGAGGTGTGCGACACAGAGCGGCAACTGCACTACGTCGCGTGCACCCGGGCTCGCGAACAGCTCATCGTGACCGCGTCGAGCCTGCGTCGGAATTTCTGGGAGACTTGGTCAGCTCACCCAGAAAGGCTGACGCCATCATGAGCGACCGCGCAGAGGCACGTACCTCCAAGACCGACTGGGCCAGGGTCTCCGCTCTCTCCGATGCCGAAATCGACACCTCCGATGTTCCGCCGCTCGATGAGGCCTTCTTTGTTCGAGCGACGGTCCGAATGCCGAACCCTCCTACGCGTCGCGCAGCCCGACTGAGGCATCCTCCGCGCATGGCGACGCCTCCCCTCGACGACCTTCGATGCAAGAGCCGGCGCGCGTGGTTCACGTGGCTCGCGAAGAACCACGGAAAGTCCCCGGGAGTCTGGCTCGTCATGGCGAAGGCGGGCTCGGGCCAGGCTTCCGTGACGTACCTCGAAGCCGTGGAGGGAGCGCTCGCCTACGGCTGGATCGACGGGCAGAAGAACGGCCGCTCGGAAGCCGAGTGGGCGCAGAAGTTCACGCCGCGGGGCATGAAGAGCCTCTGGTCGAAGGTGAACCGCGAAAAGGTGGAGAGGCTCATCGCCTCGGGTGAGATGGCGCCCGCGGGCCTCGCCGAGATCGAGCGTGCCAAGGCCGACGGCCGCTGGGACGCGGCCTACGACCCGCCGAGCCGCGCGAAGGCCGACCCTGATTTCCAGGCCGCTCTCGACTCCAACCCTAAAGCCAAGGCGTTCTGGGAGACGCTGGGCTCGGGCCACCGCTACTCGATGCTGTTCCGCATCCACACGGTGAAGAAGGCCGAGACGCGGGCCCGCAAGATCGAGGAGTTCGTGGCCATGCTCGCGCGCGGCGAGACGGTCCACCTGTTCAAGAAGCCTTCCTAATACGAAGGCGGCCTCTTGCGGTGGAAGTCCGTGGCGGACTGGTAGCGCGCGCCGAGCGCGAGGAGCCGTCCGTCGCGGAAGCCGCCGCCCAGGAACGCGAGGCCCGTGGGCAGTCCGTTCGGCGCGAACCCGTTCGGCACCGAAAGCGCCGGCAGACCGGCGATGGTGCCCGCCGCGATCACGGGCGGGCCGCCGCTCACGCCCGGATACGCCTTGTCGAAGTCCAGACCGATCGGGTAGGCGAGGGACGCGCGCGTCGGCGCGACGAGCGCGTCGAACTTCGCCGCGAGGGCGCCCACGTCCCTCGCGATGCGGGCCTTGGCGCGGAGCGCGTCGATGTAGTCGACGGCCAGCGTCATCGACGGCGCGAAGCCGCCCCACTTGTCGTTCGCGGCCCGCAGGAGACGGGTCTTCCCGCTCTCGATGAGCTCGCGGAAGATCGCCGCGCCCTCGGCGCCCACGAGCGTGCCCACGACCGGCCCGTACGGCAGGTCCGGCAGCTCGACGTCGGGCACGACCTCGCAGAACGTCCCCAGCACCTTCATGGACTCCTGGAACGCGGCGGCAACCTCGGGCTGCGCCTTCTCGAACGAGCCCTTCAGCACGCCAACGCGATATCGGGTTCGTGGGGCCTCGGGCGCGAATGACCGGCCCGCCGTCTGCGGATCCTTGGGGTCCTTCCCCGCGATGGCCGCGAGGACGAGCGCGCAGTCGGCCGCGCTCCGCGCCATGGGGCCCAGCTTGTCGAGCGTGAACGCCAGCGGCATCGCGCCGTGACGGCTCACGAGGCCGTACGTCGGCCGGTGGCCCGAGACCCCGCAGAACGCCGACGGCGTGAGGATCGAGCCCGAGGTCTCGGACCCGATGGCAAAGGGCACGAGCCCGGCGGCCACGGCCGAGCCGGGTCCGCTGGACGAGCCGCCCGACCAGAAATCGCGGTTCCAGGGCGTGCGACCGGGCCCTGTGAACGACGCGTCGGCGTTGTTGTAGCCGAGCCCGCCGGCCAGCTCCACCATCGAGAGCTTCGCGACGAGCACCGCCCCGGCCTCTCGCAGTTTCGTGGCTGCCGTGGCGTCGAAGTCGAAGACCTGGTTCCGGTACGGCTCTGCGCCCCACGTCGTCGGGATGCCCTTCGTCGCGACGAGGTCCTTGAGGCCGTAGGGAATGCCGTGCAGCGGGCCGCGGACTTTCCCGGAGCGCAGCTCCTTCTCGGCCTCGCGGGCTTCGGCGAGGGCGCGTTCGCGCGTGAGCGTCACGAGCGCGCCGAGGCTGGGGCCGTGCTTCTCGAGCCGGTCCAGGAAGAACGTCGCGAGCTCCACGGGCGAGATCGCCTTCGACCTGAGCCTGGCGCCCAGCTCCGCGATCGAGAGGAACGCGATATCGGGTTCGGTCACTTCACACCGTCCGCGTCGGCCGGCACGCCGTTCCAGAGCGGCTCCTCGGCGGGCGAGAGCTTCAGGGCGGCGAGGGCGCGGGCGCCTCTGCGGATCCGCACAATCGAATCGCCCACCTTCGTGGCCTCCTCGGCCGTGAGCGCGAACTTCACGACCGCGGCCTGCGTGAGGGCGAGCGCAACCGCGTCCGCGGGCTGAGGCTCGGGGGTCGGAGTTGGTGTCGGCTCCGCGGCGCGGGCCGCGAAGGGGAGGGCGGCAACGGTCAGGCCCAGGGCCTTTGCGAGTTCCCGGCGGCTTTGCACGAGGTTCCTCCTCCTACTCCTCGGTCCGAAAACGGTCGAGGAGAATCGAGACGAGCATGTCGGCCATGACGTTCACGCCCGAGCGCACGCGGGCGATGATCCAGTCGACGGGCACGATGAGCGGGATCGCCGCGGCCACGACGACCTCCGGCAGACCCGCCGCCGAGAGCACGAGCGGCAGCACGATGAGGCCGGCTTCGGGAATGCCCGAGATGCCGATGCCCGCCATCAGCGAGGCCACCACCACGACGGCCTGCTCGGCGAGCGAAAGCTCGAAGCCGCAGGCCTGAGCGAGAAAGAGCGCGGCCATGGCCTCGTAGAGCGTGATGCCGTCGTTGTTGAGCTGCGTCCCCACGCAGGCGCCGAGGCGGGCCGAGCCGTCGGAGACGCCCATGCGCGAGAGGGACTTCAGCGTGAGCGGCAGCGTCGCGAGCGAGCTGTTGATGGAGAGCCCCGTGAGGATCGCGGGCAGACCCTCCTTCAGGAAGACGTTCGGCGGCTTCCGGCCCACGAGCCAGGCCGCGAGCGTGTAGTAAACGAGGGAGTGCAGCAGGAGCCCCGCGAGCAGCACGGCCAGGAACACCCAGAGAACCTTGAAGACCCCGAGACCCGAGCGTCCGACCACCTGCGCGACGAGGCAGAACACGGCGAACGGGACGAACGCGACGATCTTCTCCAGCGCGGCGAGGAGGATCTGGAAGCCCGAGTGGACGAGTTCGGCCACCACCCAGGGCCCCGCGGCCACCTCCACCTCCTTGCTCCGCTCGTCGGACACGTGACGCACCGCGACGCCGAAGAGGAGCGCGAGAAGCACGATGCCGATGACGTGGTTCTTCACGAACGGCTCGAGGAGGCTCTCGGGCACGTAGCCGGTGACGTTCTTCCAGGGATCGAGCGTGGGCCGCGCCGCAGCGGCGGCTGCCAGCGGGTTCGGGCTGCCGTCCTTCACCACGAGGCCCAGCATCTCGTCCACGTGGCCGCGCCACAGATCGCCGGGCCGGAGCGTGTTGACGAGGAAGAGGCCGATCGCGAACGCGACCGTCACGTTGAAGAGGCAGATGCCCACGAGCAGCCGGCCGTCGCGCCCGCGGATTCGCGTCTTGAGGAAGCCGTCCACGATCGCGAAGAAGATGAGCGGTGCCGCGAGCGCCTTGAGAAGGCGGATCACGAGGAGCCCGAGAGTCCCCAGCTTCTCCGTCGTGAGGCCGAGCGCGATGGGGCCCGTTCCGAAGATCACGCCGGCGGCCATGCCGAGGCCGACGCCGAGCAGAACCTGCAGCGACAGTGGGATCTTTCGACGGGCCGTGGTCAAGCGCGGGGAGCGTAGCCGCAAATCCTCCCCGCGCGAAGGAGGTCAGGGCTCGAGCGGGTCCAGCTCCATCGCCACGAACGTGCCGTCGCCGCTGCGCTGCCCGGGCTCGGCGCCGTCGTTGATGACGGCGTAGGTGAGGAACGGATTGCTGCCCGACGTGCGGCTCACCCGCGCGTAGGCATTCCTCACCCCGGGAGCGTGCGCCGCGAGAATCGCGTTGAGCTGCACGAAGCCGCGCGCCGGGACGAGGACGTCCCGCACGGTCGCCGCGAGCGCCCCGGTATCGCCGTCGTAGAGCGCGATCTCGAACGTCGACTCGTCGCCCGAGAAGGAGCCCGTGTTCACGATCGCGAGGTTCGTGCGGTCGATGGCGTCCTGCCTGAGGCCGAAGAGGTATGCCGTGCGCTCGGCCGCGAGACCGGGGTCCGGCAGGGCCGCGTAGAAGAGACCGTACCGGCCGCCGCCTCCGGGCGTCGACGTGCGGGCCCCGATGCGCAGGCCCGACGCCGTGCCGGGCGCCGCCTTCACGAAGAGCGCGCCAGCGAAGCCCGGTCCGCGCGGGCCCACACCCGGTGCGCCCGCGGCTCTCAGATGCTCGACGATCTCTGGCAGCACGACCTGCTCGCCCGGGCCGAGGGAGAGCGTCAGGGGCGACACCTTCTCGTCGTTCCCGAGCGCGGAGGCCGCGTAGGAGAGGAGCGCGTTCTGCCGGTTCACACCCACGTTCGTGACGACGAGCTCCGTCTGGAACGTCGCGGTCTCGACCGCGACGGGCACCACGAAGCCGCTCCTCGCGATATCGGTTTCGGGCCGCGTGCCGGGGAGGAACGAGCCGTCCCCGTTGGCCTGGTCGTTCACCACGCCATAGGAGAACCAGGGCGCCTTACCCGAAGTGCGCGACACGCGGATCCAGCCGCTGTTCGACGCGCGTCCCTCGACGGTGAGCACCGCGTTGAGCTGCACGAAGCCGCCCTCGGCGAGGGAGACCTGCGGAAGCGAGCGGCCCGAGGGGGCCGTCTCGTCGAAGACCGTCACATCGAGGACCACCCCACCGCTCCCCGGCGCGCCTCCGTGCGCGAGGGCGAGATTCGAGCGGTCCCGTTCGTTCTGCCGAAGGCCCGCGACGATCGCGGCGTCCGAGAAGAGCTGGCTCAGCGGGAGACCGGCATAGGAGAGGCCGGCCCGTCCGCCCGGCACGGGCGTCGTCGTCCGCGCGAGGACGGCGCCCTCGAACGGCGAGCCGAGCCCCTCGAACACGACGCGCAGCGTGCCCACGCGGTTCCCCTCGGGCAGCGTGACGCCGTGCTCGCGAAGAAATGCGATGGCGTCGGGGATCACCTTTTGCCGCCCGGCCGGAAGGCTCTCCACGACCTCGCCCCGTGCACCGGTGGTGTCGGTGTACGCGAGGCGCGCGCGGCCGTCCTTCCCACCGCGGTTCGTGAGGATCAGCTCCGTCGAGAAGAACGCGCCGCCCGCGCCCGAGGCCGAGACGAGCACCGGAACGAAGCGCGTCGCGACCGTCACCGGGTCCGGCGCCGGGGGGAGGTCGACTCCCTTGGCGTAGGCGCCGGCCGGGCTGGGAGCGGTGCGCGCCACGCCGTCGCGGTCCTCGGGCACGAGGTTCACGAGATCTCCCTGCGGACTCGGCGGCGTCGTGGGCCGATCCGTTCCCGTGAAGGGCGGGGGGATGCGCGCGAGGCTCGTGAAGGCCGCGGCGCCCGTGATGGGACGGAAGTTCCCGGTGCTCCCGTCCCGGAGCGCCGGCAGTCCGGTGTTCACGGCGTTCCCGCTCTGGAAGAGCGCCTCGGTGCACGTCGCGTTGCCCGCCGTGCAGCCCGTGTCGTCTCCGAGGCCGGAGGCCGGCTCGCGGCCCGCGAGGTGGTAGACATTACCGGCGAGAAGGAGACCGTCGTCGGCCCGCGCTGGCGCGGGCACGTTCGACGAGGCCGGGTTCGTGAACGGGCCGGCGACCGCGAGGAGCTGGCCGGCGGGAGCGCCCTCGGGGTTCTCGAACACGTTGTTGAGGACGAGGACGTTGCGGTTCGGGATGCGCACGGAGTTCGTGCCGTCGTCCACGATGGTCGTTCCCCAGCCGCCCTGCCCGAGGAACGTCTGGCAGTTCCCGCGCACCGGATCGCCGCCCGGCTGGCCGTCGCAGCTCCGGTTTCCGAACACGGCCTCGAAGAGGTGGCCGCGCCCGCCCGAGCGGAAGACCGTGTTGTGCGCGAAGAGGATGTTGTAGCCGCCGTTGACGCCGAAGCCCGCGCCGGCCACGTCGTGCACCACGTTGTTCGTGAACTTCAGGTCGTAGGCCTCGTAGTGGATCCACGGCGAGGTCATGAACTGGAAGTCCGTGCCCTGGCCCGCGGTGAAGCCGCCCGTGCCGCAGTCGAAGATCTCGTTGCCCTCGACGCGCAGGTAGGCCGAGCCGCCCTTGAGGTAGAGACACCAGTCCAGCGCGCGGTGGATGCGGTTGGTCACGAGGTGGCCGTACTGCACGCCGACGAAGTCGATGGCGTTGTCGCCCGCTCCCGAGATGTCGGAGTCCTCCACGTAGACGTACTGGCTCTGGTTGACCTTGAGCGTCTCCTGCGGGGCCTGGAACGTCGCGATGTCGCCCGTTCCGATCACGGTCACGCTGCGAAGCAGGATGTGATCGCCCTTCTCGAAGTGCAGAACGTCGCCGCCGCCGGCCGCGATCTCGAGGCCGATGAGGTACACGTAGCGACAGTCGTAGAAGTTCAGTGCCGGGAGGCGCGTGTCGCCGGGAGCGCCGGTCGTCTCGATCAGGATCGGGAACTCGCGCGTCCCGTAGCGTTCCTCGAAGAAGTTCGGGACGAGGTCCGGGCCGTAAACGCCCGGCGCGAGGCGGATGCGGTAGCCCGTGCCGGTGAGCGTGAGGCCGCGAGGGACCTTGTTCCACGCCGCCTGGAGGGAGCGGAGCGGCTCGCGCGACGTGCCGGCGGCGCCGTCGTTCCCGCGGACGGGGTCGACGTAGACGTCCTGCAGCGTCGGGCTCCCGATCTCGTAGCGGGGCGGCGCGGCACGGAGCGGGAGAACCCACAGAAGGCACAGCAAGGCGACGAGCGAGCGCGAGAACGGCATGCCGGCAGAGTTGGACCGGACTCTCGCGCAGTCAAGGGGAAGCACGCCAGGGATAGAATTCCCGGCATGGGCAAGGTCGGCACCAGAGAGAGTCGCGGTCCGTTCCGGGCGGACCAGCTCCACAAGGGCGATCCCTACGAGCTGTCGAACGGACACGCCATCCGCGTGCTGCCCCAGGGCGGCCTGACCTCGCGCGCGCAGGTCGCGGGGACACGCGCCCTCACGACGGATCCGGCCGTCGATTCCTCGGGGATCGACACGGGCTTCTCCCCCGAGCCCGGCACGCTGCGCGCACCGGATATCGCCATCGGCAACGTCACGGACGTTCCCGGCTGGGTTCCGGGCGTCCCTCCTCTCGCTGTCGAATACGCCGGACCGGGTCAGGACGAGAAGGAGCTCGACAAGAAGATCGGCGAGCTCTCCGCCGCCGGCACGGTCTGGATCTGGGTCGTTCGTACGACTGGTCCCCGCCGCGTCGAGATCTACAAGGGCGCGGACCTGGTTCAGGTCGCGCTCCCCGGCCAGTACATCGAAGCGCCCGGGATCCTCGCGAACCCCGTCCTCGTGGACGCTCTCTACGACGACGACGCGGCCAACGAGGCGGCCCTGCGCAACCTTCTCCAGCGGGCGGGCTACGCCAGCCTCGACGCCGTTCGCGGCGAGGGGCAGGCCGAGGGCCGGGCCGCCGCGCTGCTCGACCTCCTCGACGCGCGCAAGCTCCCGGTCGACGACGAAGCGCGCGCTCGGATTCTCGGCACACGCGAGGAGGCGCTCCTGTCGCGCTGGCTCCGCGCCGCCGTCTCGGCCGCCTCGATCGACGACGTCTTCGTCTAGCCGAGCCGCTCCGAGAGCCACGCGACGGCGGTGCGCTCGGCCCAGGACGTGAGCTTCCAGGGCGTCCCCTCCAGAAACCCCACGTGTCCGCCCTGCCGGGTGATGGCGAACGTCACGCTTCGCGGGGCCGCGCGCCGGGCGCGCTCCAGCGCCTCCTCCGGCAGGAACGGATCGTTCGCCGCCGAGAGGCAGAGCGTGGGGACCGTGATGCGGGGAAGGAACCCGAGCGAGCTCGAGCGCGCGTAGTAGTCGTCCGCTCCCGCGAAGCCGTGGAGCGGAGCCGTGGCCGCGTCGTCGAAATCCCGGAACGTCCGCGAGGCCCGGGCCCTCACGCGATCGATCCTCGCCTCGGGAAAGCGGTCGAGGATCGAGTCGACCTTGGGGAGCAGCGTCTTCAGGAACGACCTCACGTACTGGAGGCCCATGAGCGAGCGGAGAGCCTGGTCGCCGGCACCCAGGTCGTAGGGCACGGAGATCGATACGGCCGCGTCCACGGGGGCCTCGCGTCCCGTTTCGCCGAGGAGCTTCAGGAGCGCGTTCCCGCCCAGCGAAACGCCCAGCGCGGCCAGCGGTCCGGGTTCCCGGGCGCGCAACGTCCGGAGCACGAAGCCGGGGTCCTCCGTCTCGCCGGAGTGGTAGAGACGGGGCCGCCGATTCGGAATATGCGAGTCAAGGGCTCCGGGGCGCCGCGCGCAGCCCCGGCAGTTCATGACGCTCACGTTCCAGCCCGCCGCGAGAAAGAGCGGCACCATGCCCTGGATGTACGTGGAATAGCTGCTGCCCTCGAGGCCGTGGAAGATGACGAGCCGCCGTGCGGCCTTCGCTTCCGGCTCGACGTGGTCTACGAGGAGCTCGTCGCCGTCGGGCGTCTCGAGCGTCTCGCGGCGGTACGCCACCAGGTCACGCCGCCGCCCCAGCCGGCCCCACACCGTGGGAAGGTGGGGCCCGGGCAGCCAGAGCGCGGGGCGATACGTCGCGGGGTTGGGGCCATTCGTCACGGATCGATTCTCCCCGGGATATCCTCCTGTCCATGCACGTCGAAGTCAGAAAAAAGGGTGAGGTCGTGATCGTCGACCTCGAGGGCCGCCTCGTGGGCGGCGTCGGGGACGAGATCCTCCGGGAAGTCACCAACGAGCTCCTCGCCGAGAACTTCAAGAACATCCTCCTCAACCTCGAGAAGGTCACCTCGATCGACAGCGCCGGCGTCGGCGAGCTCGTGGCGAGCCACAAGATCTGCGAGCGCTTCGGCGCGGAGCTCCACCTCCTGAACCCACACGAGCGGGTGAAGAAGAGCCTCCACGTGTCGGCGATCCTGCCGGTCTTCACGGTCCACGAAAACGAAAAAGCCGCTCTCGAGGCCTTCAAGTAGAGAAGGCCCGGAGGCCTCGATGACCCGAAGGCCCGCCCTCTCGTCGCGCCTCGCGCCGTTCGGCACGACGATCTTCACCGAGATGACGCGGCTGGCGCTGGAGCACGGCGCCGTGAACCTGGCGCAGGGCTTTCCCGACTTCGACGGGCCCGAGTTCGCCCGCGAGGCCGCCGTCGAGGCGATCCGTGGAGGCCTCGGTCAATACGCTCGCATGGCTGGCCTGCCCGATCTCGTGCAGGCCCTGTCGCTCAAGTACGAGCGCGACTACGGCCTCTCCTACGACCCGATGAACGAGATCACGGTGACCTCGGGGGCCACCGAGACGCTGTTCGCGGCGATTCACGGCATCACCGAGCCCGGCGACGAGGTCGTCCTCTTCGAGCCGTACTACGACTCGTACCGCGCGTCGGTCGCCATGGCGGGCGCCGTCCCCCGGTTCGTATCGCTGGAAGCCCCGGACTTCCGGTTCGGCGAGGGCGCGCTCCTCGAGGCGTGCAACGAGAAGACCCGCGCGATCCTCGTGAAACCGCCGCACAACCCCCCGGGCCCGGTGGTCTCGCCAGCGGGGCCCGAGGCCATTGCCCCCCGTCCCCACGACCGCGCACCCCCCACCCTCCTC
>CAZXSG010000025.1:7711-13394 GCA_964643185.1 uncultured Holophagales bacterium | reverse complement strand
CGTGTTCTCGGTGATCACGATGCTCGTCGCGATCCCATCGGCCATCAAGGTCTTCAACTGGTCGGCGACGCTCTACAAGGGCTCCGTCTCGTTCGAGACGCCGATGCTCTACGCGCTGGGCTTCATCGGCCTCTTCACCATCGGCGGCCTTACGGGCGTCATGCTCGGGATCCTCGGAATCGACATCCACGTGCACGACACGTACTTCGTCGTGGCGCACTTCCACTACGTCATGGTGGGCGGCACGATCATGGGCTACCTCGGCGGGCTCCACTTCTGGTGGCCCAAGATGTTCGGCCGCATGTACAACGAGTTCTGGTCGAAGATCTCGGCCCTCACCGTGTTCATCGGCTTCAACGTGACGTTCTTCCCGCAGTTCATCCTCGGGTACATGGGCATGCCGCGGCGCTATGCCGCGTATCCCGCCGAGTTCCAGGTGCTCAACGTGATGTCCACCGCCGGCGCCACGGTGCTCGGCTTCGGATTCCTGCTGCCCGTCTTCTACCTCACGTACTCGCTCGTCGCCGGAAAGAAGGCTCCCGCCAACCCCTGGGGAGCCGTGGGGCTCGAGTGGGACACGTCCTCTCCCCCGCCGACCGAGAACTTCCTGACGACGCCCATCGTCGAGCACGAGGCGTACTACCACCCGGAGCCGAAGGTCCCGGCCCCGAAGGAGGTGTCCGTTGTCGCATGACGCCGGAGCTCACGGGCAGCCCGGGCTGGCCCACCACTTCGAGAGCTACGACCAGCAGCGCGAGAGCGCGACGCTCGGCATGTGGCTGTTCCTCGCGCAGGAGATCATGTTCTTCGGCGGGCTGTTCACCGCCTATCTCCTGTACCGCTGGAAGTACGCCGAGGACTTCGCCATCGCCTCCAGCCATCTGGACTGGAAGCTCGGCATGTTCAACACGGCCGTGCTGATCATCTCGAGCCTCACCATGGCCCTCGCGGTGCGGAGCTCGCAGACGAACGATCCCAAGGCGACGGTGCGGTGGCTGATCCTCACCGGCGGCCTCGGCGGCGTCTTCCTGCTGGTGAAGGCCTACGAGTACCACCACAAGTGGGTCGACGGCATCATCCCGGGGCTCAAGTGGAGCGATCCCTTCCCCGAGGCGCCGCACGCCCAGATGTTCTATTTCATCTACTTCATCATGACGGGGCTGCATGCCCTGCACATGGTGGTGGGAATCGGCATCCTCGGGTGGCTGATCCCGCAGGCGGCCAAGGGCCGCTTCAACATCGACAACCACAACTACGTCGAGGGCTTCGGCCTCTACTGGCACTTCGTCGACATCGTGTGGATCTTTCTCTTCCCGCTGCTGTACCTCATCGGACGGCACGTTTCAGGACACTGAGCGAAGGAGTCAGAAGTGGCAGCGCACGTCGTACCCGTCAAGCACTACATCGGCGTCTTCCTGGCGCTCCTGGTTCTCACCGCGATCACCTCGGTCGTGGCGTTCTTCGATCTCGGCGCGCTGAACAACATCGTGATGCTGTCGATCGCGGTGCTCAAGGCATCGCTCGTCGTACTCATCTTCATGAACGTGAGGAGCGGCACGAAGCTGACGAAATTCGTCGTCGTCACGGGGTTCTTCTGGGTCGGGATCATGATGATCCTGACACTCCAGGACTACTTCACGAGGATCCCCCAGCCCATCAACCCCATGACGCATTAATTGCCGGGAAACCCAGTTATGGGTTTCCCGGGCTGGAGTGATCCTGGGGGTTTCTCGATCCCCCCAGGCCCCCCACCGGGGAGAGAGCGAATCCTCCAAGTTGATCCTCGGGATTCTCGAACTCTCCGGCCCAAGGGCATACTGATCGAGTGAGTCCAGGAGCCGGCCGTGAGGCCGGCTCCTGGCGTTTCAGCGGGTCTTCTTGCGGAGGCTTTCGGTGGCGTCCTCGTATCGCAGGTTGGGGTCGGGCTCGAAGAACGCGTCGTCGAGCTTGATGCCGAGCTCGATGTCCTTGTTGCGCATGACGACGTCGCCGCGGTCGGTCTTCACGACGACCTTGCGGGGAAAGCGCATCGAGATCGACACCCAGAGGAGCGTCTCCACCGGAACGCCGCCCTCGCTCCTTATGATCTGCCACTTCTCGCAGAACTCGCCGTCGACGAGCTCGCCCTGCAGCTTCGTGCCGCCCTCGAGGAGCTTCTCGAGCCCGTTGACGTAGTCGGAAGGGCGGGGGCTCGCGCCGGTGCGCGTGTCGACGGGCATCTTGAGCGCCGTCTTTCCCATCGTCATGTAGGCGGTGTCGCCCTTCACGATCATGACGGACGGACCGGCCGGACTGTCCAGCACCATCCGGACCCGGTCGCCCTTGATCCAGGTCTCGGACTTCAGCGTGCCCGGCACGGGGCCGCCACTGATCTCGGAACGCCAGTGCGCCTGTCTGGACTCGCCGAGCATGGGCGCCGTCGCCGCAAAGAGGCTCGCCAGGAGAATGCGTTTCAACATAGGTCCCATTCTGCCGCAGGAAGGACGCATCTCAGACGAAGGCGCTGAAGACCTCGTTGGACAGGAGAACGCCCTTTTCGGTGAGCCGGACCCTCCCCGATGAGAGCTCGAGGAGGCCGGCTTCACGGGCATCCTCGAGGCGCGATCGATCCTCGCGGGAGAGGGTCGCGGCGACCCTCGAGAAGGCCTCCTGCGGCACGCCCTCGCGCAGCCTCAACCCGAGGAGTATGGATTCGCGGACCGCTTCCTCCTCGGAGAGCTCCTCGCGGGTCGCCTCCGCGCTCCGGCCCGAGAGAACGCGCTTCATGTATTCGTTCGTCGACCCCGTGTTCGTGCGCCTCACGCGCCCGTCGAACCCCGTGGCCGAGACGCCGAACCCGAGCGTCGGCTGCGCCGTCCAGTACTTCAGGTTGTGGCGGCTCTCGTAACCGGGAAGCGCCCAGTTGGCGAGCTCGTAGCGTACGAACCCCGCTGCCGTCGCCGTGCGGTCGACGTCCTCCCAGAACGCGGCCAGGTCGTCCTCGCCGGGGAAGAGCTCGGGCCTCTCCTTCTGGAGCGCGACGAGACGAGGGGCCTTCTCGATCTCGAGAAGGTACACGGAGATGTGCTGCACGCCCGACGCGAGGATCCCCGAGAGGCTCTCGGCCATGGATTCCCTCGACTGGCCCGGAATGCCGGCCATGAGATCCGCCGAGACGCGAGGAAACGCGGCCGTCGCCATCGCGAGAGCCCGATGCGCGCCCGCCGCGTCGTGGCGTCTTTCGAGCCAGGGCAGCTCGCCGTCGCTGAGCGACTGGACACCCACGGAGAGCCTGTTGATACCGAGCTCCCGGAGAGCGTCGAGCCGCGCGCCGCCTAAGTCGTCGGGGTTCGCCTCGGCCGTGATCTCGGCGTCCTTCCCGATTCCGGCGCCGCTCCCGAGCGCGGAGAGCGCGTCTCCGAGGAGGCGCGGCGAGACGAACGACGGTGTCCCGCCGCCGAAGTACACCGTGTCGAAGGGATCGCCGGACTCGGCCCGGCGGTCGACGATCTCCCTCACCAGTGCACTGTGGTAGCCGGCTTCGTGCTCGAGACCCGTGAGCGCCACGAAGGAGCAGTAGGTGCACCGGTGCGCGCAGAAAGGCACGTGGAGATAGGCGCCCGGACGCCGGGCCAGACCAGGCCCCGTCACGTCGCGAGGAGCCGCGCGAGCCGGTCGTCCCGGGTCTCGGCGAGCCCGAGGAGCCGCTCGACGTACTTGCCGAGCACGTCGACCTCCACGTTGACACGAGCCCCGGGGGGCCGACTCTTCAGCGTGGTGGCTTCCCACGTGTGAGGGATCACCGCGACGTCGAAGGCGTCGGGAAAGAGGTTCGCGACCGTGAGGGAAATGCCGTCGAGGGAAATCGAGCCCTTCTCCACAACGTAACGCGATATCGCGTTCGGAAGCACGAACACCACCGTGGTGAAACCGCCCTCCGAGCGCACCTCGCGAACCTCGGTGGTCGCGTCGACATGGCCCGAGACGAAGTGCCCGCCGAGCCTGTCCGAAGCTGAGAGCGCCCGCTCGAGGTTGACCGGATCCCCCCTGCGAAGGCTCCCCAGCGTGGACCTCTCGAGGGTCTCGGGAGAGACGTCGAACGCGAGGTCGGGAGCATCGCCGTCGAGAACGGTGAGGCAGACGCCGGAGCAGGAGATGCTCTCTCCCGTCGCGATCGCCCCATACGACGCGGGCCGCGAGAGCACGAGGCGCCGGCCCGCGCCCGCGGACTCGAGGGAGCGAACGGAACCGACGGCCGAGACGAGTCCCGTGAACACGCGACGAGTCTACCCGCTCACATCGGCGGCTCCAGCCGGCCGTGGACGGACGACGAGGCCGCTCACCCGAAGGTCCTCCCCGAGCTTCTCCACCTCGATCTCCGAGAGACCTGGCGCCTGCTCGAGTCTCGAGAATCCCGCCCCCGAAAGACACGACGGCGCGGCGGCGCCCCCGATGAGAATCGGCGCGAGGTAGGCAGTCACGCGGTCGACGAGCCCCGCGGTGAGGAACGAGAACCCGGTTTCTCCGCCACCCTCCACGAGCAGCGAGCGCGCGCCGGCGGCGCCGAGAGCCTGGAGGAGCGCAGCGAGGTCGACATACCCGTCGGGATCCCGCAGCGACAGAACGTTCACGCCCCGCTCCCGAAACGGCGCGAAGGCCTCGTCGGCGCGGTCGTGGACGGCGGTCGCGATCCAGGTCTCACCGCCTTCGGGTGTGTTGAAGATGCGGGCCTCGGGCGAAACGCGAAGGCGGCCGTCCAGGACGATCCGCCGGTGCGGGAGGACCCCGTTCGCGAGGCCGAGACGCCGCGTGAGGAGAGGGTCGTCCACGAGAACCGTCGAGGCCCCCACGAGGATGGCGTCGTACTCCTCACGCAGCGTGCGGGAGTGCCGCCGGGCCTCTTCACCGGTGATCCACTGCGAATGGCCCGATTCCGTGGCGATCTTGCCGTCGAGCGAGGCGGCCCAGCGGAGATGGACGAACGGCCGGCCGAGTCTCACGGACCCGAGGAAGATCTCGTTGAGCCGCTCGGCGCGAAGGGCCTCTCCGCCCACGTGAACCTCGATGCCGGCCTCACGGAGCCGGGCGAGGCCTTGGCCCGACGTGCGCGGATCCGGGTCCGGAATCGAGCAGAAAACCCGGGCGACGCCCGCGGCCACGAGGGCTTCGGCGCAGGGCGGCGTGCGGCCGGTATGGGCGCAGGGCTCGAGGTTCACCCACACCGTCGCTCCCCTCGCGCGGGCTCCCGCGGCAGCGAGGGCGACCGCCTCGGCGTGGGGCTCGCCCGCACGCGCGTGGAACCCTTCGGCGACCGCGTTTCCCTCCGCATCCGTGAGAACGCAGCCGACGCGCGGGTTGGGTGACGTTCCGAACCGGCCCTCGGCCGCCAACGTGAAGACGCGATCCCAGGGCGGAACGCCCGGAGCCTCAGCAGGATCTTCCATCAATCGTCGATCAGGGCCTTCGCAAAGGCCTCAGCATCGAAGTCCAGGAGATCCTCGGCCGTCTCGCCGACGCCCACGTAGCGCACCGGGAGCTGGAGCTCCCGAACGATCGCGAGGATCACGCCGCCCTTGGCCGTGCCGTCCATCTTCGTGAGCACGAGGCCCGTGACCCCGGCGGCCTTCGCGAACTCCCGGGCCTGGTTCAGTCCGTTCATCCCCGTCCCGGCGTCGAGCCCGAGGAGCCCTTCGTGGGGCGCTCC
>CAZXSG010000025.1:0-7701 GCA_964643185.1 uncultured Holophagales bacterium | reverse complement strand
CGCCGTGTCGATGAAAAGGAGGTCCGCGTTGCGGCTGCGCGACGCGGTGCAGGCGTCGTGCACGACGGCAGCGGGATCCGAGCCGCTCTTGTGCGCGATCAACGTCGCCCCCGTGCGCTCCGACCAGATGCGAAGCTGATCGATCGCCGCCGCGCGGAACGTGTCCGCGGCAGCCAGCACGACGACCTTGCCGGCCTGCGTGGCCCGTGCCGCGAGCTTCGCGGTCGTCGTCGTCTTCCCGGTGCCGTTGACCCCGACGAGCAGCACGACGCGGGGACCGGAAACGGGGTCCACGGGATTCACCTTCGGCGTGAGGCGCGAGGCGATCTCGGCGCGGAGCACGCGGCGCACGAGGCCCGCTTCCTCGGAGCCCTTGCGGCCGGCCTCCTCGCGAACGGCCTCGACGAGCTCGGCTGCCGTGGATGGGCCCACATCGGCGAGGATGAGGGCCTCTTCGAGCGCTTCGAGGGCCCGCGGGTCGGGCTCGAACTTCGACTTGATGGCATCGCCCACACGCGAGATGAGCTCGGTGTGGGTCATGAAGAGGCCGCGCTTCAGGCGGGAAAATATCGTGGGTTTCGAGTCGGCCATTTGCGAGGTGAAATCGATCGTCAGGCGAACTCGGACACGAGCTCTTCCCGGATCTCGGGAAGGAGCGCGCGCGCCTGAGCAGCGAGACCGTCTCTCTCGAGCACGACGAGCAGGAAGTAGCCTTCGACGACCACGGCCGCGAGAACCCGCCGCTCCTCGAAGTCGATGAGCAGCTCCTCGACCTCGGGGAGGCCCGCCCGCGATGCCGCGCGTGCCAGATCACCGAGCCAGACCGACTGGAACGCCGCGAGGATCTCGATCGCCTCGGTGTTGCCCACCTGGGCGACGGGCGCGCCTTGGGGATCCAGGAACGCCGCGGCGATGGCACCGGGCACGGAGAGGAACCGGCTCAGATGGGAGTCGAGGCTCAAGTCTTCACCGCTTTTCCAGGAGGTAGGTTTCGTTGGCGAGAAACCGCTTCGCGCGCTTCCCTTCCTCCGACTCGGGTCCGCTGGCGGCGGCCCGCTCGATGTAGCGGGACGCGAGGTCGCGGCGGCCTTGAGCCAGGAGACACAGGGCCGCCTGATAGTTCGCCACGATGTCCTTGGGCTCCTCGCGAAGGACGAACAGGAAATCCTCGAGCGCCGCGCCGAAGGTCTCCCGGTTCGCCCGGGCGATGCCCCGCTCGCGATAGGCGGCCAGGTGCCGCCCATCCTCGCGGATGGCGAACGTGAACTCCGCCTCGGCCTCCACCCACTGCTGCCTGCGGTTGTAGATCATGCCGAGGTTGTAGTACGCGGAACGCTTCTCGGCGGCCGGCGCGAGGGCGCCGGTGACCGAACGGAAGTCTTTCTCGGCCTCGTCGAGCTTCGAGGTTTCCATGTACGCGACACCCCGATTGTTGAGGGCCTCGACGTAGTTGGAATCCAGCCTCAAAGCCTCGTTGAACATCGCGATCGCCGCGGGGAAATCCCGCTTGTAGAGGAGCGCGAGCCCCAGAGCGTTCGGGATGCCCGGCTCGAGCGGGTTCACGACACGCGCGCGCCGCAGCAGCACGAGCGCCTCGTCGATCCGGCCGTCCTGGATCATCGCGACACCGTTACGGTAGTCGAGGAGGTCCTGAAGAACGGGGTTCGTGGGCCCCTGGTTTGCCGGGTTGGGGGTCGAATTGCACGCGGTGAACAGCAGGACGAGGATGGCCAGCCCGCCGCTGCGCGAACGCGGGCTCACGCCGAGGCCGCCAGGGCGACACGCGCGGCCTCACCGACGACCTCGATGTCGTGGGCTTCGTGTGCCTTGCGGAACGCGTCGATGACCTTCGGATCGAAGCGCGTCCCCGAGAACGAGGTGATCCGGGACGTGACGTAGTCGAGAGGCATGGCCTTCTGGTACGGGCGGGTCGTCGTCATGGCGTCGAAGGTGTCGGCAACGGTCACGATGCGGGCCAGGAGCGGGATGTCTTCACCGACGAGGCCATCGGGGTAGCCGCCGCCCTCCCACTTTTCGTGATGGTGCTTGATGCCCGGGATGATATCGCGGAGCTGCTTGATCTGGCCGATGATGAGCGCTCCGGTGACCGGGTGCGTCTTCATGACCTGGAACTCCTCGTCGGTGAGCGCGGTCGGCTTGCGGAGGATCCGGTCGTCGATGCCGATCTTGCCCACGTCGTGGAGGAGCGCCGAGATGCGCACGCGGCGAACGTCCTCGAGCGGAATGTCCATGTGCTTGGCGATCGCCACGGCGTAGCGCGCGACGCGCTCCGAGTGCCCGCGCGTGTACGGGTCCTTCGCGTCGATCGCGGCCGCGAGCGTGCGGATCGAGTTGAGGAAGAGCTCCTGGTTTTCCTTGGCCGCCTGCTTCAGCTTCTGGATGGACGACTCGAGCGAATCGGTCATCGCGTTGAAGCTCTCGGCCAGCGCGGCGATCTCCGTGGCTCCCCTCACCTCGACACGCTGCTTGTAGTTGCCGTCGGCGATCAACCGCACCTTGCCGGCGAGCTCCACGACGGGCCGCGAAAGCGCCCGGGCGGCGAAGAGCGCGACGATGGTGCTGAACACGAGCGCGAGAACGAAGGCGATCGTCGCGTACTTCGTCATCTGGCGCACCGAGGCGAACACGCTGGATTCGTCTTTCTCGACGATCACGCCCCAGTCCACGGACTCCACGGGCGCGAGCGTGCCGAGAATGCTGCGCGCCTGCTTTCCTTCGCCACGGGTGTAGGACGTGGTCATCCGGCCCGGGTTGGTGATGAACTCGCTCACGAGCTCGACGCGGCGGAGCTGTTCCGGGGGCGGCACGGCGGCGGGGTCGCTCGAGAGGATGAGGCGGCCCCTGCGGTCGACGATGTACGTGAAGACCCCGCCTCGCTTGGCTTCGTCCTCGAGCCAGCCCTTCACGGGAGAGAGCGAGAGGAACGCCACGACGGCACCGGTCGCCGCGGCTCCCGAACCGGCCGTCACGGGGACGCCGATCACGAGCCCGCCGTCGGGAAAAACCTGCGGCTTGAGCGCCTCGCTCTGGTACATCTCGCCCCGGAGCGCGGCCGTCCGCGCGCGGGAGAGCTCCGATTCGAGGTTCTCGCCGAGAGGGACGTCGCTCGGGAGCTGCTGCGCGACGCCCCCGAGTCCCTCGGCCGGGAGGGCCCGGAGCACGAGGAGGTTCGCGTCGGCTTCCACGAAATCCGAGAGGAATCCGCTCTCGCCCGCGTACTGGAAGGCGTTGCGGCCGGGGGCCACGGCGGAGGCGAGGCGCAGCGCGTCGGCGATCTTGCGGAGCTGGGTCTCCGCGTTCCGAACGTAGGTCGCGGTGTTTTCCGCCAGGGTCACGGCGCTCCGCGAGAGGTATTTGGACTCTCCGGTCTGCAGCGCGCCCCGGTTGACGTTGACGAGAGCGACGTTGGAGAGCACGAGGGGCACGATCGAAACGATCACCAACGTGCCGAGCAGGGCCGTCAGAATCCTGAGCCTGGGAACTCTTCCGAGCGCCATGTCGCCTCACGCACTCCATGAGCCGGAAGCCCGAAATGCCCCCCGCTCAGGAATGATTGTATGCCCGAAGCGCACGTTCCAACGCGCCCGCGATCTCGTGGCGTGTGGCCCTTTCGACCCGTGGCTCGCCCGGCGCGCCGAGCGTCACCACGAAAAGCCCCGAGGCGTCGGCTTTCTTGTCGGCACCCAGAAAACCCTCCCACGACTCGAGTGTGGCGCGAGAGAGCCTCGGAGGGTTCACCAGCTGCATCACGCGCTCTTTCATGACGAGCGCGGCGCGCTCGTCCAGGCCTCGCTCCATCGAGAGCTCGAGAATCGTGAGGAGCCCCCAGGCGACCGCCTCGCCGTGCCGCAACCGGTGTCCCGATGCGGTCTCGAGCGCGTGCCCGGCCGTGTGTCCGAGGTTGAGCACGAAGCGGACTCCGAGGCGCTCCTGGGGATCCTGGGCGACCACCCCGGCCTTCACGCGGAGCGAACGCCACGCCCCTTCCGCCAGGGCATCGGGCTCGTGAGCCAGGAGGCCCGGCAGGAGACGGGTCATGCGGCGGTGAAAGCCCGCGTCGAGGAACGACGTCTTGACGATCTCGGCGAGGCCGGATCTCACGTCGCGCGCGGGGAGGGTGGCGAGAAAGCTCGTGTCCACCACGACGAGCGCGGGCTGGTGCAGCACGCCGGCGAGGTTCTTGCCGGCCGGGAGATCCACCGCCGTCTTTCCGCCGAGCGCGCTGTCGGACGCGGCGAGGAGCGTGGTCGGCACCTGCACCACCGGAACACCCCGGAGGGCCAGCGCGGCGGCGAGACCGGCCACATCGCCCACGGTGCCCCCTCCGAGCGCGACGATCCCGCCGTCGCGACGAAGGCCCCGGGAGACCAGAGTGTCGAGGAGCGCTCCGAGAGCCTTCCACGTTTTCGCCTTCTCGCCGTCGGGCACGAGCACCGGAGGATCCACGAGACCGGCCTTCGCGAGCGCCTCGCCATGCCGCTCGAAGACCGGCTTCGACGAGACCACGAGCCAGCGACCCTTCGCGATTCGCGGCAGCTCGCGCGAGAGACAGGCGGCGACTCCCGGCCCCGCCACCACCTTCGTGACGGAAGAGCCGGGGCGCGTGACGAACGTGCGGATCACGCCTTGGGCGGGAGCACGGAGAGGCCCAGCTCCCGCAGCTGATCCGCGGCCACGGGGCTCGGCGACTCGGTCATCAGGCAGGAGCCGGAGGCCGTCTTCGGATACGCGATCACGTCGCGGATCGAAGGCGAGCCCGAGAGGATCATGCACATGCGGTCGAGCCCCAGCGCGAGCCCTCCGTGCGGCGGGGCGCCGAAACGGAACGCGTCGAGCAGGAACCCGAACTTGCCCCGGGCCTCCTCGGGCGTGATGCCGAGGAGCGAGAACACGCGCGACTGCACGTCCTGCTGGTGGATACGGATCGAGCCGCCGCCCAGCTCCATGCCGTTGAGCACGACGTCGTACGCCCGCGAGCGGACCTTCGACGGGTCCGAATCGAGGAGCGGCATGTCCTCCTCGTTGGGCGACGTTAACGGGTGGTGCGTCGCGTAGTAGCGGTTGTCGTCCGCGTGCCATTCGAAGAGCGGGAAGTCCGTCACCCAGAGGAAGTCGTAGCGTCCCTCGGGAACGAGCTTTTCCTCCTTGGCGATCGCAACCCGCAGGTTGCCGAGGACGTCGTTGGCCGTCTTTTTCTTCCCGGCCACGAGGAGCACGAGGTCCCCGTCGCCGGCACCGAGCTCCAGGCGCAACGCCGTGATGGTCGCGTCGTCGAGGAGCTTCTTGGCATTGGAGTTCCAGGAGGAGCCGTCCACGAGCTTGACCCACACGAGCCCGCCCGCGCCGAGCTGCTTGGCGGCGATCTCGAGATCGTCGAGCCGCTTCCTCGCGAACGCGGCGCCGCCCGGAATCGCGAAGCCCTTGACGGCTTCGGCGCTCCGGAAGACGTCCGACGGTGCCATCGAGAGGTCCAGCGTCTTCAGCTCGAGCCCGAAGCGCGTGTCGGGGCGGTCGATGCCGAAGCGCTCCATGGCCTCGTCGTACTTCATGCGCGGGAACGGCGCGACGCAGGGAATGCCGGCCTTCGGAAACACCGCCACGAAGATCTTCTCGATGAGCGCGTAGATCTCTTCCTCGGTCGGGAACGACATCTCGAGGTCCACCTGCGTGAACTCGGGCTGGCGGTCCGCGCGGAGGTCCTCGTCGCGGAAGCAGCGAGCGATCTGGTAGTAGCGCTCGAGCCCCGCCACCATGAAGAGCTGCTTGAAGAGCTGAGGCGACTGCGGCAGCGCATAGAACTGGCCGGGATGCACGCGCGAGGGCACGAGGAAGTCACGCGCGCCCTCGGGGGTCGACTTCGTGAGGATCGGCGTCTCGAGCTCGAGGAAGCCCTCGGCGTGGAGGATCCTGCGGATCTCGAACGTCACGTCGCTCCGCTGGATGAACTTTCCGGCCATCTCGGGCCGGCGGAGGTCCAGGTACCGGTACTTGAGCCGGAGATCCTCGGAGGCCCGGATGCCGTCCTCGATCGGGAACGGGGGCGTGTCGGCCCGGTTGAGGATCGTCAGGCCCGTGGCGCGCACCTCGACCTCGCCCGTCGCGAGATCGGGATTCACTGCGTCCTTCTCGCGCGCGACGACCTCCCCCACGACCTCGAGCACGAACTCCGACCGGAGCTCCTTGGCCAGCTCGAGCACCGCGTGGCTCGGAAGGAGCCGCGCGTCGAAGACGACCTGGGCGATGCCCGAGCGGTCGCGAAGGTCGATGAAGATGACGCCGCCGTGGTCGCGGCGACGGTTGACCCAGCCGAGAAGCCGGACGGTGGTACCCGCGTGCTCCTTGCGGAGCGCGCCCGAATGAGTGCGCGTGAGGCTCACGATGAAATCTTGCCTTTCAGGAAAGTGACGAGCTCGGCGCGCGGAACGACGTCCTGCGTGCGGAGCGCGAGGTTCTTGACGAGGGCGATGCCCTGCTCCCGCTCACGGCTGCCCACGAGCACGGCGAGGGCATGGCCCTTCTTACCGGCCGCCTTGAGGCCGTCGCCGGGACCCCGGCCGCGCGGGTCGAAGTCCACGGCGATCCCGGCGGCGCGGAGCTTTCGGGCGAGCGCGAGCGCGTCGGCGCGGTCGTCCTCCCCGAGCGCGACGAGCGCCACCGTGCCCTTTCGCAACAGCGCGTCGGTGCGGAAGGCCTCCGGCAGCGCGCTCACGAGCCGGTCCTCCCCGATCGCGAAGCCGATGCCCGGGGTCTTGGGTCCGCCCAGATCGGAGACGAGCCTGTCGTAGCGTCCGCCGCCGAGGAGCGCGTTCTGGGCTCCGAGGTTCGGAGCCGTGACCTCGAAGACGGTACGCGTGTAGTAGTCGAGACCCCGCACGAGGCGCGGATCGATCGTGTAGGGAATCGCCGCTTCGTCGAGCTGCGCGAGCAGCGTCTGGTGATGCGAGAGCGACTCGGCATCGAGGAAGGCCAGCATCTGGGGCGCCTCGGCGAGTCTCTCCGCGAGAACGGGGTCCTTGGTGTCCAGGACGCGCAGCGGGTTCTGCTCGAGGCGGCGCCGATCGTCCTCGCCCATGCTCTCGGCGAGGGGCGCGAGAAACGCGCGCGGGGCGTCGACGTACGCGGGGCGGCACTCGGCCGTGCCCACGGAGTTCAGGGACACGCGGAGATCCGTGAAACCGAGCCGCGAGAAGAGGTCGAAGAGGAAGATCAGGATCTCCGTGTCCGTCGCGGGGTCGGCGGCGCCCAGCACCTCGGCGCCGATCTGCCGGAACTCGCGGAAGCGGCCCTTCTGCGGCCTCTCCGCGCGGAACTGCGGACCCATGTAGTAGAGCTTCTGGACCAGGCCTTCCTGAGCGAGGCTGTGCTCGACGTAGGCCCGTACGACGCCCGCGGTGTTCTCCGGGCGCAGCGTGAGGCGCCGTCCGCCGCGGTCTTCGAACGAGAACATCTCCTTGTTCACGATGTCCGAGGACTCGCCCACCGAACGCACGAACAGCTCGGTGGACTCGAGGACCGGGGTGCGGATCTCGTCGAAGCCGTAGAGAGCGAACACCTCGCGCGCCGTCTCCTCGAGGCCGTTCCAGACTCTCGTCTCGGGCGGGAGCAGGTCCCGCATGCCTTTTATGGTGGTGATCATGCGGCGTTCCTAGGTCTCGGCGAGGTAGGGGGTCTTGTACCCGA
>CAZXSG010000024.1:0-13397 GCA_964643185.1 uncultured Holophagales bacterium | reverse complement strand
GCGGCCCTCCTGCACGTGACACGGAAAATCGCCGCGCTTCACTAGGACGACGTTCTCGATAGACCGCCAGTCCTGCAGTGCCTCGTCGGCCCTCTTCTTGAGCTGCACGATCTGTCCGCGGCGCCAACCGCCGTCCGACGTGACGAGGAGGCGGGCCGACGCGTCGTTGATGCGGTCGCGCAGCGCCTCGGCCGAGAAGCCTCCGAACACCACGGAGTGGATCGCGCCGATGCGGGCACAGGCCAGCATCGCGATGGCGGCCTCGGGAATCATGGGCAGGTAGATGCACACGCGGTCGCCCTTGCCGATCCCGAGCCCCTCGAGGACGCTCGCGAAACGGCACACCTCGCGGTGGAGCTGGTGGTACGTGTACGTGCGCACGTCGCCGGGCTCGCCCTCCCAGATGATCGCGGCCTTGTTGCGGCGGCTGGTGGTGAGGTGGCGGTCCAGGCAGTTCACCGAGACGTTGAGCGTCCCGTCCTCGAACCAGCGCGCGTCAGGTGCCTTCCACGAGAGGACCTTCGTGAACGGCTTCATCCACGCGAGCTCCCGGGCGAACCCGGCCCAGAAGCCCTCCGGGTCGGCAGCGGCCCGTTCGTAGACGGCGGGGTCGTTCGCCACGGCACGCGCGCGGAACGCGTCCGAGGGCGGAAACCGGCGTTCTTCGAGGAGCAGCGTGTTCAGGGCGGTCTCGGTGTTCGTCATCGGAGCGCGGTTGTAGCAGCGCGCCGCGGCGGGGGCAACGGCGTTACGCTTCCCCCGTGCGACTTCTCTCCCCTCTCCGTGGCCTCAGGCTCTCGACGCGGCTCGGCTTCACGCTGACAGCCACGCTCGTCCTGGCCGCCGTCGCGCAGACGGTGCTCTACATGAAGACCCGCGAGGAGACGCTCGAGGAGGCCGATGCCTCTTACCAGGCGCTCGCGAAGGCCGTCGAGGTGGCCTCGACCCAGATGGGCCCCGAGGGCTGGAAGGACAAGAAGGTCCTCAGCGACTACACGCAGAGGCTCGCGCGCATGGGCCTCCGCGACATCCAGGTGACCGAGGCCGGCGTGCCGTTTCCCGCCCCCGCGCCGACGCCGGGCAAGAAGCGCGGCGGCAAGAGCCAGACGCTGCCGCCCGACATCCTCATCACGGGGGTCGTGGGCGAAGGGAAGACGAACAGCGAGCTCGTGATTCCCATGGTCGTCGACGGCAAGCTCTACGGCCGCATCAAGATCCTCTACACGCTCGAGAACCTGCGGGAGGGAATCGCGGAGAACTTCCGAAGACGGCTGTACGCGCTCCTCGGCGTCTTCGCGCTCGGCCTCGCCGTGCTCCTCCTCGTGACGCGGAACGCCGTGATGCCGCTCCACGAGCTGGCCGAGGCGACGGCGAAGGTGGCCGAGGGCCGGCTCGACACGGCCGTCGCGGTGGACCGCGACGACGAGGTGGGCCTCCTCGCGGCCTCGTTCAACCGCATGACCGAGAAGCTCCGCGAGAGACAGGAGCTCGAAACGCGCCTCACGGCCGCCGAGAAGCGCGCGGAGATCGGGCATCTGGCCTCGGGCCTCGCGCACGAGATCAAGAACCCGCTCAACGCGCTGTCGCTGGGGCTCGACGTGCTGAGACGGCGCCACAAGCCCGCCGACGCGACCGAGCTCCGCGAGTACTCCGCCCGCATCGAGGCGATGCGTGAGGAGATCAACCGCCTCGCGACCCTCATCAACAACTTCCTCGCGTTCGGCCGCCCCATCACGATCACCCCCGCGAGAACCGATTTCCGGGCCCTCGTCGAGAGCACGCTGTCCGACCTCGCCGAGCTGGCCGAGCGGGCGCGCGTCACCGTGATCACGGAGCTGCCGGCCTCCCTCCCCGAGCTGTACGTGGACGGCTCCCTCATCAAGAGCGCCGTCTGGAACCTCGTGCAGAACGGCGTCCAGTCGATGGAGCAGACCGGCGGGACTCTCCGCGTTTCCACGGCCCCGTTGACGGACGAGTCGGGCCTCGAGCGCGTCGCGCTGACCATCGAGGACACCGGACCCGGGATCGATCCGGCCGACCTGCCCCGCCTCTTCGAGCCGTACTTCTCACGCAAGGAGGCCGGCGTCGGGCTGGGCCTCGCGATGGTGAAGCGCATGGTGGAGGACCACGGCGGCAAGGTGCGCGCCGGGAACCGGGAGGACGGCACGCCGGGTGCCGTCTTCGTGCTCGAGCTGCCCGTGCGCACGGCGGTACCGGAGCGCGGCGCACCGCCGGCAGTTAACCTCGCGGCCTGAACCTATGACGAAACTCAACGCATGACGACCTCCAGCGAAAAGAACGCCCCGAAGGGCTCGATCCTCGTCGTCGACGACGAGCGCTACCAGCGCGAATCCCTGCAGCTCATCCTCGAGGACGAGGGCTACCGCGTCACCGTGGCGGCCGACGGGCGCGAGGCGCTCGCCAAGGCCGCCGAGGCGCGGCCCGACGTCGTCCTCACCGACCTCAAGATGCCCGGCCTCTCGGGCATGGAGGTCGTCAAGGCGCTGCAGGAAGGCCCGCTCCCGCCGCGCGTCATCCTCATCACGGCGCACGGGTCGGTGGAACGCGCCCGCGAGGCCCACAAGCTGGGCGCGTTCGACTACATGTCCAAGCCCGTGGTGGCCGACGAGCTGCTCTTCCGCGTGGAGCGGGCGCTCGAGACGTTCCGGCTCACCGAGAAAAACCTCCGCCTCGAAAGACGCCTCAAGAACGACGGCCTCGAAGCCATCGTGGGCGAGAGCGCGGCCATGCGCGAGGTCTTCCGGCTCGTCGAGAAGATCGCCCCCACGAGCTCCACCGTGCTCATCCGCGGGGAGTCGGGCACCGGCAAGGAGCTCGTCGCCCGCGCCGTGCACTCCCGGTCGACCCGCGCCGCGAAGCCGTTCCAGGCCATCAACTGCGCCGCCATTCCCGAGAACCTCCTCGAGAGCGAGCTCTTCGGGCACGAGCGCGGGTCCTTCACGAGCGCCGATGCGCGAAAGATCGGGCTCTTCGAGGCCGCCTCCACGTCCACGCTGTTCCTGGACGAGATCGGCGACCTGTCGCTACCCCTGCAGGGAAAGATCCTGCGCGCGCTGCAGGAAAAAGAGGTCAAGCGCGTGGGCGGCAACGAGACGATCCCGGTGGACGTCCGCGTCGTCGCGGCCACGAACCGCGACCTCGAGGCCATGATGAAGGCCGGGCAGTTCCGCGAGGATCTCTTCTACCGGCTCAACGTCATTCCCCTCGTGCTGCCGCCGCTCCGCGAACGCGCCTCCGACGTCGTGGCCCTCGCCCAGCGGTTCCTCGAGAAGGCCAACGCGGCCCACGGCGCGGCCGTCCGGGAGATCACGCCCGAGGCAATGGACCTCCTCGTGAGGTCGCCGTGGCCCGGCAACGTCCGCCAGCTCGAGAGCGTGGTGGAGCGGGCCGTCCTTCTCTGCGAGGGCGGCACGGTGAAACCCGAGGACCTCCCGACGGAGATCCGGCTCCGGACGGCCCCTTCCGCCCGGCCCTACGGCTTCGAGATCCCGCCCGAGGGCATCGACATCGAGGAGCTCGAGCGGCAGCTCATCGTCCAGGCCATGGAGAAGTCGACGTGGGTCATCGCCAAGGGAGCCCGGCTCCTGGGACTGACGTATCGAACGCTTCAATACCGGCTCGAGAAGTTCGGGATCAAGAAACCCGGCGCCGACTAAACCGAGCCCTGCCGGGATTCGTAGTTACACCGGATGGACGTGCGTCTGCACTTTTTGCGCAAGGGAACGGGCCCAGGACGCTCAGAAAGCGGGTCTGGCGCGGGCACGGGCCGTGCTTTGCGCCAACCGAGCCCGATCTTGCGCGCCCTCCCCCCCCCCCTCCCGCTCCTCCTCGCAAGCTTCTCGGGCCCGGCCCAGACGGCCGCGACGCCGAACCCCGAACGCACGTTCGTGGGAGAAGTGCTGGAGGTCGACGCCGCCCGCTCGCTCGTGACCATCGGGGAATCCATCGAGGCGAGCGCCCCGAACGCGCCCGCGAAGAAGCGCGAGAAGCTCGTCCTCACCGTCGACGGCTCGACGCAGGTGCTGCGGGGAAAGAAGCCCGCCACCGTCGCCGAGATCCGGCCGAAGGACCACGCGGTCGTCCGCTACGTGAAGACCGCTCACGGCCTCCGGGCGACCTCGATGCGGGTCGCCGAGGGGAGCACGCCCACGCCCTTCGTTCAGTAGGCGGAGTCTGCGGGAGCGGCCCCGGCGTACTATCGACGCATGGCTCTTCCCGACGCTTCCGTAGTTCCTCCTGGAGGTCCTCCCCGCCCCCTCCGGGAGGTCCTCGCCGAGAGCGCGACCCCGACCCTTCTGGCGTTCTTCAAGACGTCCTGCCCCACCTGCAAGCTCGCGTGGCCTTACGTGCAGGCGGTGCACACCGCGTACGGCGGACGGGCGGTGAAGGTCGTCGGCATCTCGCAGGACGACGAGCCGAAGAGCCGCGAGTTCTTCTAGAGCTTCGGCCCGGCCTCGTTCGACCTCGCGCTGGATCCCGCGCCGGCCTACGCCGCCTCGAACGCGGCCGACGTGGAGTCGGTCCCGCTGCTCGTCCTCCTCGACAGCGACGGCACGGAGCTGTCGCGGTTTGCCGGCTGGCAGCGCAAGGCGCTCGAAGAGATGGGCGCGCTCCTCGCCGCGAAAGCGGGGGTTCCCCCCGTGGCCCTCATCGCCGAGGACGATCCCGTCCCTTCCTGGAAAGCCGGGTGAATGGGTCGCAACCGCTGACGGTTCGTCGGCGTTCATGAGCTGCTGAAGGCTGAAGAGAGAAACGAACATGTACAGATCCTCGACGCTCGGGGACCTCCAGGACGCCGGCTACCGTCCCCGCTCCGTGCGGGACGAGCTGCGCGAGAACCTCATCGCGAAAAAGCGCGCGGGCGAGAACCCGTTCCCGGGCATTCACGGCTACGAGCGCACGGTGCTGCCCGCGCTCGAGAACGCGATCCTCGCGCGGCACGACATCATTCTGCTGGGCCTTCGTGGACAGGCCAAGACCCGTCTCCTGAGGTCCCTCGTGAACCTCCTCGACGAGGAGATCCCGGTGATCGTCGGGTCCGAGCTGAACGAGTCGCCCTACGCGCCGTTCACGGGCTACGCGCGGCGCATCGCCGCCAGCGCCGGCGTCGACCTGCCCGTCCACTGGCTACCCCGGGCGGCGCGCTACCGCGAGAAGCTCGCGACGCCCGACGTGACGATCGCCGACCTCATCGGCGACATCGACCCCGTGAAGGCCGCGACGCTCAAGAAGAGCTTCGGCGACGAAGAGGTCATCCACTACGGAATCATTCCGCGCACGAACCGCGGGATCTTCGCGATCAACGAGCTGCCCGACCTGCAGCCCCGCATCCAGGTGGGTCTCCTGAACATCCTCGAGGAGCGGGACCTCCAGATCCGCGGGTTCCCCCTGCGCATCCCGCTCGACATCCTCATGGTGTTCAGCGCGAACCCCGAGGTCTACACGAACCGCGGCAACATCATCACACCGCTCAAGGACCGCATCTCCTCGCAGATCCTCACGCACTACCCGCAGACGATCGCGATCGCCCGGACCATCACGGATCAGGAGGCGTGGAGCGATCGGGAGCTTTCCGACACCACCGTGCTCCTCGGCGAGGAGATCAAGGACCTCATCGAGGAGATCGGCTTCGTTGCACGAAAGAGCGAGCTCGTCGACCAGTCGTCCGGCGTCTCGGCCCGCATGCCCATCGCGGCCCGCGAGCTCCTCGTCTCGAACATGGAGCGCCGGGCCATCAAGACCGGGGACAAGATCGTCGGTCCGAGGCTCGTCGACCTCTTCGCCGCTCTGCCTGCCATCACCGGCAAGGTGGAGATGGTCTTCGAGGGTGAGCAGCAGGGCGCCGAGATCGTGGCCAAGAAGCTCATCGGCGACGCCGTGAAGAGCCTCTTCGAGAAGAAGTTCCCGCCCATCGAGGGTCCCAGGAGCCGCGGCGAGAAGGCCCGCCGCAAGGCCGAGCCCGAGGACGACGAGACGAACCCGTTCGACCGCTTCGCCGAGCAGCGCGAGCAGCAGAGGCAGAAGAATCCGCCCCCGCTGCAGCCGGGCCCGTACGACGGCATCGTGAGCTGGTTCGCCAAGGACCGGAAGGCCGTCCTTTCCGACGACACGTCGTTCGCCGAGCATCTCAAGACGCTCGAGAGCGTCACCGGTCTCTCGGACCTCGTGCTCGCCCACACCGCCCCGCGCGACCACTACGAGCGGGCGTTCCTCATGGAGCTCGTCCTCGAAGGGCTCGTGCAGCACCTGCGCATCGCTCGCGAGGACCTCGACTCGACGCTCACCTACGCGGAGATCGCGAAGTTCAATCTGATGAAGAGTCGGGGTTGAGGCAGACGCACGTCGCGAGGTAGCGCCCTCGCGTCGTGCGGGCGAGGTTCGCCTCCGGATAGGCGAACCTCGCGATTTCCTCACAGTCCGCCGGTCGGCGCTTCGGGTCGACGACGAGGAGCGTGCCCGCCTCGGGCCGCGTCCCTTCCAGCGGCCGCGCCTCCGGTAGGAAGCGCTGCGCGTGGACGGTCAGCTCCTCCTCGAAGTACACCGGCTCCGGACGGAGCGCAGCAAACCGGAACGCCGCGATCGGGGGACTCTCCTGCGCCGACACGGCCACGATGGGCCGCACGGCGTGTCCGGAGACCCAGGCGAGGAGCGCTCCACCGAGGGCGGGACGGAGCCAGCGGCCCTTCAGAGCGTCGATGCCGATCGCGATGAGGAGGCACGGCCACGCGAGGAAGGCCACGGCGTAGCGCGGCGCCGTCTGCGCGTTCAGCACGAAGACCGAGAGCGCCACGAGCGGCAGGAACAGCAGCGTGAGGGCCCCGGCGCCGCGCTTTCGCACGACACAGAGCGCAGCGACCGCGGCGCCCCAGAACGGCAGTCCAACATCCTGGCCGCCGAGCGGATCGAACAGCCAGCGCTTGCGAAAGCTCGTCGACCGCAGCTCCGCCGCCTTCGGCGCCTCGACACGCGACATCCACCCGACCTCCGCGGAGGTGGCCCTGCGCCACTCGGCCAGCCCTCCGGAACCCGATATCGCCGGCGCCCAGAGAAGCCCCGTCGCGGCGAGGCCCGTCGCGAGAGCGAGCGCCGGAACGCGCGGGCCCTGCGACCGAAAGACGCGGAACGCCGCAAAGGCCGCGAGGGGCAGGAGCGCGAGCCCCGACTGTGGACGGATGCCCGCACAGAGCGCCGAGACGAGCGCCCCCACGACGAGATCCCGTCCGCGGGCGTTCCTGGCCGTCACGACGAGCCGCTCGGCCGCGAAGAGAAACGCCGCCGCGCCGCAACCGTCCGACAGTGGACGCACCGAGTGGATCCACACCGCGGGAATCACGGCGTAGAGCACCGCGGCGAACGCCGCTGCCGAGGCCGACAGCGAGACCGCCCGACCCAGGGAGTAGACCCCGATCACGGCGAGGAGGCCGCCGAGCAACGCGACGCCGGTGACCGCCGCGAATCCGTTTCCGAGAGCCGCCGCGAGCAGCCGGCCCGGCAGCACGAACGCCGGATAGCCCGGCGGATGCGGCCGGTTCTCACGCACGTCGATTCCGCCCTCGGCGGCGTTCACGAAGAGCACCTCGTCCCACTCCCAGGTGTCCCGGGCCAGCGTCGTGACGCGCAGGAGTACGATCAGAAGAAAGGCCACGACGACGAGGGGACGGCTCTTCATGCCTGCGCGATCACGGGGCGAGAATACCTTCGGGAGCGCGGCGGGCATCGGGCGCGAAGCGCTCGTCTTCCTGGCGTTCCTCGCGCTGACGGCCCTCATGACCTGGCCCTGGATCACGCGAATGGCGACCCACGTCACCGATCCGGGAGACCCGTACATCAATTCCTGGATCCTCTGGTGGGACTACCACGCCACGTTCAACGAACCGTGGAATCTCTTCCACGGAAACATCTTCTTTCCCTACCGCTACAGCCTCGCGTTCAGCGAGCACAACTACGGTATCGCTCTCCTCGTGTTCCCGTTCTTCGCGATGGGCCTCGCGCCCCTCACGGTCCACGGCATCGCGGTCTTTCTCGCGCTCGCGTTCTCGGGCTATGGCGCCTTCCGGCTCGCCCGCACGCTCTCGGGGGACGAAGGCCTCGCGTGGCTCGCGGGAATCGCGTTCGCGTTCTACCCCTACCACCTCTACCACCTGCCTCACGTGAACTACCTGTTCGCGGGCTGGATTCCGATCCTCCTCGAAGCGCTCGTCCTCTTCGCGCGGGAGCGCTCGTGGCGAAGGGCCATATGGCTCGGCGCGGCGTTCCTCATGAACGGGCTCACGTGCGTCCACTGGTTCGTGCTCACGCTGCTTCCCCTCGGCCTGACGGGCTGCGCCCTGGTCTTCGCGAAACGGCATGAGCTGACGGCGCGGGAGGCGCTCCGCGGCGCTCTCACCCTCGGCACGGCGGGTCTCCTTCTCCTGCCGTTCCTCCTTCCCTACCGGAAGGCCGCCGAGCTCTACGGCTTCGTGAGACACCGGGGGGAGACTCTTTCCTATTCCGCCACCGCCATCGATTGGCTCACGGTGAACCCCAACAACAAGCTCTGGGCTCCCCTCAATCTCGGTGACCCGGCGAAGCCGTTCGAACGGAGTCTCTTCCCCGGAGCGCTCCTTCTGTTCCTCTCCCTAGTCGCGCTCGCGGCGGCACACAGGAGGGCGCCCCGGCTGCTGATCTTCATCGGGGTTCTGTGGCTCGTCGTAGGCGTGCTCTTCTCGTTCGGTCTCAACCTCCCATTCCACACGTTCCTCTACGACCACGTGTCGCTGTTTCGCTCGATCCGCGCACCGGCCCGCTGGGCCATGCTGGCCGGCCTCGGACTCGCGCTTCTCGCCGCCCTGGGAGCCCGCAACCTGGCCACCCTCGCGGGCCGGTGGGCGCGCGTCGCCCTGGCAACGGTCGCGCTGGCCCTGCTCTTCGAGTTCCGGGTGGCGCCGCTCGAGCTCTACCGCGGGGACGCGAAGCCCGACGAGATGACGCGTCACCTGGCCGCGATGCCCATGCGCGGAGGAATCGTCGCGCTGCCCGCGGGCTCGCGCGGAAACTACCTCCACACGCTTCGAGCTGCCGATCACGGCAAGCCGCTCGTCAACGCCGTCTCGGGCTTCCGGCCGCCCCTCGTGGCCGAGCTCGAGGGCCTGCTCGCGCAGGGACCCATTCCGTATGCGCCCCTCATGGACCTTCTGGAGTCGGTTCCCGTCTCGTACCTCGCGATCTACGGCGCGCAGCTCCTCCCCGATGAACGGGCTCAGATCCGGTGGTTCCTCGCTCAGGGGCTCGCCGAGAAGCGTCTGCGCTTCGTGGCGCGGTTCGATGGGCCCGCGCGCAACGAGCTCTGGGCCATCACGAAAACGGCACCGGGGGCGGGCGACGTTCCGCTCCCCTGGGTCCCGCCGGTCGAGTCTCCGGGGGAGTCCGCGCGTCGCCGGACGGACGAGAACCTGTGGGGCTCGATCGACGAGCCGGCCGAGGACGCCGCCATAGAGGGCGAGCTTCTCGTGAGGGGTTGGGCCCGCATCGCGGGCGAGACGCTGCACGTCCGCGTCTTCCTCGACGGCGAAGAACGCCAGCCCGTGAGCGGCCGACGCACGCCCCGCCCCGACGTCGCGGCCGTCCTCCCCCAGCTCGCGCCTGGAGACGATGCGGGCTACGAGGCCCGCTATGCGCTCGCGCCCGAGGAGGCCGGGGAGCACACGTTCATGGTGGAATTCCTCTCGAAGGACGGCCGCGTCCGCGTCCTCACGCGGCGTTTCTTCTGGAAGCCGGCCAGAGCTTCCTCAGGAACGAGCCCGCCACCATCGCGGTGACCGCCAAGAGCGGCAGGAAGGCCTGGTTCAGAAACCTCGGCCAGGTGACGGGGACGAGCTCCCCCACACCCCAGGGCGTGACGGCGTACGCGGCCAGTCCGGCGAGCAGCGGCAACAGTGCGAGGAGCGTGAAGGCCAAGGCCTTGCGCGCTCTCCGGAGCTCGAACACGGCGAGGGCCGCAAGCGCGCCGAGGGACATGCCCCAGCTCCCGGGGTCCACTGTGGCGCGGGCGACGGCAGGGAGGGCGTTCCGAAGGTTCTCGTACACCCGCGCAGGCGTCGCGGCGCGCAGGGCCTTTGCGTAGTCCTCGTCGAAGCGATTCGGCACCGCCTGGTGCCAGCGCGCCAGAGCCAGAACACCCGCGAGGACGAAGAGCCCCGCGGACGCGAGAGCCCGAATCCTCTTCCTGCGCAGCATGGCGACGATCACGAGGCCACAGAGGACGATCGGAAGCGCTTCGTTCTTCGAGAGCACGCCCGCCAGGAGGAGCAGTCCTCCCGCGACGCCAGCTGACGCCGACCGGGCGCGAAGCAGGATCAGAAACCCACTGAACACGAAGACGCCCATGGGAACGTCGGCGTACGTGCCCGCTGCTCCCCCGTGGTTCTCGGTCGTCAGAGCAGGTGTCAGGAGCGCGAGCAACACGGCTGCGCCCGCGCCCCTGTGACCCGCAATGCCCCGCAGCGCGCCGAACAGAACGAGCAGAGCCGCCGGGAGGAAGAGCGCGTCGAGAGGGCGCGAGGCCCGATCGTCTTCCGTGCCGGCCAGGAGCAGCGCCGTCGCCCGGAGAGCGGGAAGGAGCGGTGGGTACTGAGGATGTGTGACCCAGACCCCGGCAGATGTGATGGGTTTCGCGAGCACGGTGCGCTCGGCGCGCATGTACTGGGCCGCCGGGACCCAGGTCATCCGGCCGTCGAAGTCCCGGACCGGGAAGGCGACGGCCTCGGCCACGAGGGCGATCGCGGCCAGGGCGAGGGGGACGGCGACCCACCAGGGGGTTTCGCGGACGGCCGGCCTCGTTCGACTGCGCAGAAAGCCCGGCGCCGTCAGAAGAATCGAGACGACCACTGTGGGAAGGCCGAGCGGGAGACCCGCGAAGAGCGACCCCAGAACGCCGACCGTTCCGAGAACCGCGGCCCCCAGCACGTAGCACCAGCCGAGCCGCGTCGCGAGGCTCGCCCGGGGCGCCACCACGAGCCCGCGCCGGGCCCCGGCTCCGATGAGAAGAACGGCCAGGAGAGGCACGACGAAGAGCATCAGCGGGCGACCTCGAGGGCCACGCTCTGGCGCCGCATGCGGCCGTCGGGCAGGCGGAAGAACACGACGAGGGTTCGCCGGCCCGCAGCCTGAGCGGGGAGCAGGGCCTCGTACCCCGCCGTCGACGTGTCGCCCAGACGGGGCAGAACCGCAGCCACGTCGGGCCTCGGAAACCTCTTGAACGAGGCCGGCGGGACTTCCATTCCGTCGACGAAGAACCGAATCTCGCTGCACGCGAGCCCACCCCAGTCCTGACACCAGCCCCGGACGAGAAGCGGACCTGCGGCAACCGTGGCTCCGTCCACAGGCGCGTCCACGGCCACGGGAATGCCCTCGTCGAGCTTGCCCAGAGAGTCCACGAGGCCATTCAGCCCCCCACAGATCCCCGCGACGTCGACGCGTGCGAAACCGTCGCGTGGCGGTCCGGAAGGACCGCTTAGGGATCCCGCCCGGGAGGCGGGATCCCCGGGACAACGGAGCGCATGAACCACCGCGAGACGGTTCTTCGCGATGACGGCGCAGGCCTCCGGAAAACCCGTGGTGATCACGTGAACGGGACGCGGGGCGACGAGGTAGCGGAGATGGATCCCCAGGACGTCGTTCCCGCACGGCACGAAGAGCCCAACGGGCTCGTTCGGCCCGGTCGCACCGGTGATCTCGGCCGCGGTCTTCAGCGCGAAGTCATCGAAGCCGGACGCCAGCGCGGACTGCCGCCGGTGAAACCCCTGGCCCTTCACGTCGACCACGAAGTTGCGCCAGCCCGGCAGCGATTGAGAGAGCGCCCCGCAGGCGACTGCGATGAGAACGCCGGCGCGAATCCATCGGGTCTTCGAGCTCAAGCGGGATCGCCGGCCGCGACGAAATCGGCCAGGACGCCGGGGCGATCCGTCTGGCCGGACACGAGCCGCCCCAGGTGCCAGGCCCGTCCATCGGGATCGGCGGCTCGACCGAGAACACCGAGGTAGGCGCGCTCGAGGAAAGCCTCGTCGCCTTCGTCGCGGGACGATTCGAGGAGCTGCCGCAGAACGTCGACACGGGCGGTCGAGAGACGACCTGGGTCGCGCCGGGCCTCGGCGCTCGCGAGGAGCTCTCTCACGACGAGCCTCCGTCCGAGCGGGGACGCCGCGATGAGACTCTCGTGGTGCGCCCGCGCGGCGTCGTCGGGCCGCCGGCCGAGGACGCGGCGGAAGGCCCGCTCGACGGCCTCGCTCTCTGAGAGATTCGAAAGGTCCGAGGCCACCGCCTCGGTCAGATCGAGCAGCCGGTTCGATCGCGAGAGCTCCGCGAGACGAAGCTGCACGGGCCACGGCAGCGGAACGTCCCACGGCCTCACGAGCTCCTTGAAGTCGCGGCTCGTGAGCACGGTGTCGATGAGCGCGCCGCGGTCTTCGAAGCCGCCGTCCAGGATCGACAGGTGGTACGCGACGCCCGCGGCGTCCCCTTCCCGCAGGAGGAGCGCGCGGAACACGGCCTTCACGAACTCCTCATTCGAGGCCTTCGCGAGCCGGCTCTCGAGCGGGCGGAGCGCGTCCTTGAGCGGAACGCGGCCCGCGACGACGTCATCGGGCGAGGCGGTCGCGACGCCCTCGCGCGAGAGGAAGTCGTCGAGGAACGCGCGATCCCACACGTGCGGCGCCAGCGCGGCCCGCGCCTCGTTTCCGGCCTTGCGGGCCGTGACGCGGTGGTAGTGCGTGGCCGCGCCCCAGTCCTCGACGATCTCGAGCCCCGCGTCCACCGCGAGCGCGCGGGCCTCCTTCGGCGTGAACGTGACGCCGTCGTACGTGTCGGGCGTATGCGCCCCGCGATTCCGGCCGTCCACCTGGTAGCGCAGAAGCCCACCGGGCTTCAGCACGAGCGCGGCCTCGCGCACGTAGCGGGCGATGGCCTCGCGGCTCGGGATGTGCTGGAACACGATGAACGAGTAGACGAAGTCGAGAGAGCTCTCGGGGAAGACCCCGAGCGAGCCGTCGGTGAGGTGCGTGTGCACCTTCGGATGACTCGCGCAGAACTCCTTCGAGCGCTCGACCATCACGGTCGAGATGTCGACGCCGTACGCCGCGGCGATGCGCTCCGAGAGGGGGCACAGGAGCCGCCCGACGCCGCAGCCGATCTCGAGCGCCGAGGCCTCTCTCGCGAGCGCGATGCCGTCGAGGATCACCTCGTCGAGGTCCTTGTCGCCCGACGCGCGAAAGGCCTCCTCCGTCGCGGCATGGCCCGTCGCGATGTGGAGCTTGTAGTCCTCGCGCGCGCGACGGTCCCAGTCTTCGCGCATGGCACCCGGCGGAGGCCCGTCGGTGCGGCGGCGGAACAGCTTGTCGAGG
>CAZXSG010000023.1:0-13416 GCA_964643185.1 uncultured Holophagales bacterium | reverse complement strand
CCGGGAAACATCCCTCGTTCGAGGGATTCGGGGAATTCCCAGGATCACTACGGCTCTGGTACCTGGGGAACCGAGGGCTTCAGCTTCTCGGCCAGCTCGAGCCCGCGCCGCACGATGTCGTTCCACGGGAAGAACGCGCCCGGATCGGGCTTTCTGCCCGGCGCGATGTGCTGGTGCCCGGCGATGAAGGGGGCCTTCACGTCGAGCTGGGCCACGAGCACGCCCAGGAGCTTCACCGTCGTCTCGATCTGGGCCTTCGTGAACGGCACGAAGTTCCCGTCGCCCGTGATCTCGATGCCCACCGACGTGCGGTTGAGGCGCCGCGTGCCGTGGAGGAGCGAGCTGCCCGCGTGCCAGGCGCGGTGCTCGAGCGAGACGAACTGGTAGAGCCGCCCGTCGAGGCCCACGAGGAAGTGCGCGGAAACGAGGCTCGCGGGGTCGTGGAAGAACTGGATGCAGCCCTCGTCGGAGTGGATCGCCGTGTGGTGCAGCACGATCGATGAGATGGGCTCGATCTTCCAGCCGTCGTCGCCCTCCCACCAGGAGCTGGGCATGGGCACGAGACAGGAGTCCGCGAGGTTGCCGCCCGCCTTTCCGTAGAGGTCCCAGAACAGGCGGTCGGCGTCGCGGTACACGCGCTCGCGGTTGGGCGTCTCCCCGGTCACCTCGAGAGGCGTCACCTCGGTGCGCGGCAGCGCGGGCGGGAGCGTGCGGGGGAACGGGCCGTCGGGTGGGGGCGGCGGCAGCTCGGGCAGATCGCGCCACCACGTGTCCAGAACGAGCTTCGCGGCCTCGCCCATCGCCGCGTTGACGAGGTCTGTCCGGCCGTCGGGGATCCCGTTCGCGAAGAAGACGAACACGAACCGTCCGCGCGGCGTCGAGACGACGCCGGAGTCGTTGCGGGTCCCGCGCATCGTGCCCGTCTTGCCCGCCCAGGCCGTCTTCGGCCCTTCGAGCACGAGGCGCGCCAGACGGCTCGTGGAGTTCTGACCCGAGAGGATGTGCCACATGAGGGCGTCGGTCTTCGGATCCACGAGCTGCCGCTTCACGAGCCGCTCGTAGAACGCCGCCGTCTCGCGCGGGGTCATGTTGCCGAGCTTCAGACCCTTCCACCGCGCGGCCTGCGTTTCCTCGGGATCGTTGTCGGGGATGCGGCCCACGAGCTCGAGCGTCGTGAAGCCCAACGAGCGCAGGCGCGCGTTGATGGCGTCCATTCCGAGAAGGTCCTGGAAGTGGTTGGTGGCGGTGTTGTCCGAGCGCTGGATCATGAGCTCCAGGAGGTCGCGCTCCGTGGGCTCGAGGCCGTCGTCGAACTGGTTCAGGAGGCTCGCGGGCGCGGCGCGGCCTGCGGGGGTGAGCTTCCACCGCTCCGAGAGCTCGAGGCGGCCGGACGTGACCCGCGCGGCGGCCTCGGCCAGGTGCCCGAGCTTGATGACGCTGGCCGCCTCGAAGACCTCGTCGCCGCGGATGGCGAGCCGGCGTCCGCTCTCGACGTGGACGGCCACGAAGCCGACGCGCGCGCCGGTCTTCTCGAAGCGCCGCTCGAGCCTGCGGGCGAGGGGTGCGTCCGCGGCCTGCGAGGCCGTGGTGTGCGGGGGCAGCCCCGACGGGCAGCCCGAGACGCAGAGAGCCAGGAAAGCTGCCAAACTCGTTCCGGCGATGCGAGACCGAACGGTTTCTCTCAACGACATCGGCGGCATCGGCGGCAACGACGGCATCGAGGGCAACGAGGACACAGCCGCATGGTAGCGGAGGCCGTACCCGTTCCCGAGGGCCGCCTCCTCTCTCTCGACCTCTTCCGGGGGCTCACGGTCGCCGGCATGATCTTCGTGAACAACCCCGGCGACTGGGGGCACGTCGCCTGGCCGTTCGGGCACGCCGAGTGGCACGGCGCGACGCCCACGGATCTCATCTTCCCGTTCTTCCTCTTCATCGTCGGCACGTCGGCGGTGCTTTCGTTCGAGAAGCGCGAAACCCAGGGAGCCGATCGCGCGGCGCTCCTAAGGCACGCGCTCGTGCGGGGCCTCACCATCGCGGTGGTGGGCTGGCTCATGGCGGCCTACCCGTTCACGCTCGAGAGATGGCAGAGGCTGCGCGTCCCGGGCGTCCTCGTGCGCATCGGCGTCGTGTACGCGCTCGGTGCGCTCGTGCTCCTCGCGCTCCGGAAGCGGAAGGCGCTGGGTCTCGTGCTCACGTGCGCGGCGCTCCTCGCGCTCCACACGGGTCTCCTCCTCGGCACCGGCTACGACCTCACGCGCGAAAACAACGTCCAGCGGGCCGTGGACCTCGCGGTGCTGAAGGGGCATCTCTGGAAGCCCGACTGGGATCCCGAGGGCATCGTGTCGACGCTCTCGGCCCTCGCGACGCTCCTCACGGGCGCGCTCGCGGGTCTGCTCCTCACCAGGAGCGCGGCGCGTCCCATGAAAGCGCGCATCGGGCTCCTCGCGGCCTGGGGCGCGGTGGCGACGCTCGCCGGGCTGGCCCTGCATCCCGTGCTGCCGCTCAGCAAGAACCTCTGGACGGCCAGCTACGTGCTCTTCACGAGCGGTGCCGCGGCCCTCGCTCTCGCTCTCTGCCTGTACGTCGTGGACGTGAGAGGAGTGTCGAGGCCGTTCGCGTTCTTCGTGACGTTCGGACGGAACCCGTTCCTCGGGTTCGTGCTCTCGGGCCTCCTCGCCAAGACGATGGGGCTCGTCAAGTGGGCCGGGGAGAGCGGGAAACCGATATCGCTTTCCCGGAGGATCTTCGTGAATGTCTTCGGGTCCCTCCCGGACCCGTATCTCGCGTCGCATGCCTATGCGGCCGCGACGCTCCTTTTCTGGTGGATCGTGCTGCGCGCGTTCGAGAAGCGCGGGTGGTACTGGAAGGTATGACATGAATCGACGTGGTGAAGCCCGATGGGATTTCTGGCCCTGGTGGATCGACCGCAAGACCCGCTGGGTGCGCGACGACGCGCCCCAGCTCGACGAGGGCGTGTTCCGCGCGGTGGCGGCGGGGACAGGGCTGCCGCCCATCCATCAGCGCTCGACGTTCGCGTTCCACGACGTGAAGGAGGGCGCGTCGCGCTTCCTGGGCCACGCCCGAGGCGGCGAGCGCCCCTACGCGCGCATCTACACGCGCCTCGGCAACCCGACCACCGAATACCTCGAGCGCGTGCTCTTTCGCCTCGAGGCCCAGCACGTCATCGACAAGGCTCTGGCCGAGGACGAGAAGGAGCCCACGATAGGCTGCCTCATCTTCTCCTCGGGCATGGGCGCCATCTCGACGCTCCTCCTCGCGCTCCTCGAAGGCGGCGACGGCGTTCTCGCGGGGAACGTGTACGGCTGCACCGACAGCATGCTGCGGAACATGGGCAAGTTCGGCGTCACGGCGCACTTCTGCGACATGGGCCGGCCGGAAGAGGTCGAGGCCGCGCTCGACGCCCACCCCGAGATCGTGGCCGTGTTCCTGGAATCCCCCGAGAACCCCACGCTCCGGGTGGCCGACATCGAGCTCATCTCGCGCATCACCGAGGCGCGGGGCGTGTGGCTCATCGTGGACAACACGTTCTGCTCGCCGTACCTGCAGCAGCCGTTCCGGCTGGGAGCCGACTTCGTCGTCCACTCGCTCACGAAGTTCATCAACGGCCACTCGACCTCGGTGGGCGGTGCGCTCCTCGGTCCCTGGCGGTTCATGAAGGGGCCGTTCTTCCCCTGGTACAAGGACATCGGCGCGAGCCCGTCGCCGTTCGAGTCGTGGCTCAACTCCGCCAACGTGCAGAGCCTCGCGGTGCGGCAGGCGGCCGAGTGCGAAACGGCGTTCACGCTCGCGCGGTTCCTGCGCGATCACCCGGCCGTGGCGAAGGTCACCTACCCGGGCTTCGCCGACTTCCCGCAGCACGAGGTGGTGAGGAAACAGATGCGGAACGGGGGCTCCCTTCTCACGTTCGAGGTGAAGGGCGGGCAGCCCGCGGGCGAGAAGGTGATGAACTACTTCGGCCGCAAGGACACGCCCATGGAGCTGGCCGTGAGCCTCGGCGCGACGATCACGTACATCCAGCACCCGGCCTCGATGACGCACGCGGTGGTGCCCGAGGACGTCCGCCTCGCGCGGGGTATCACGCCCGGGCTGGTGCGTCTCTCGTGCGGGCTGGAGGGCGCCGACGTCCTGGCCGAGCACCTCGATCGGGCCCTGAGGCTATGAGGCTCTAGACCCGGATCAGGCAGCGATTGGCTCGGAGGGGGTTTGGGGGCACCGGCCCTGGTGCCCCCAGGAGCTACAGCTCCAATATGCGGCGGGGGACTTCGGTGGCCGACGCGTGCGCCGCGGCCTCGGGGATGCCGAGGTCCTCGGCGTGCGCGACGCATTCGTCGAGGAGCTTCACCGCGCCCGCGAGGTTGCCGTTCGCCGTGCGGATCGAGCCTTTGCGAAGCGTGAGCGTCTGCCCCCAGACCTCGTAGTCGCCGTCGGGGAGGCCGGCCGGCGGCGCCGCGTCGCTGATGAGCGCGACGTTGCGCGGGTGCTTCGTGCGGTAGATGAGCCGCAGCATGGCCGAGGAGAGGTGCTCGCCGTCGGCCACGAGGTCGATCGTGACGTCGTCGCGGAGGAGACCCCAGCCGATGGGCCCCACGTCGCGGTGGTGGAGCGGCTTCATGGCGTTCGCGAAGTGCGTCATGTGCCGGGCGCCGGCGTGGAACGCGTCGTCCAGCGTCGAGAGGGAGGCCTCGGTGTGCCCGATCGACACGAGGAAGCCCGCGCGATGGAACGCCCGCACGGCCGCCACGCCGCCCTCGATCTCGGGTGCGATGGTGATCATGTGGCGCCCGGGCACGGTGCGCGCGAGCGCGACGAACGCGTCGATCTCGCGCTCCGTGGCGCTCTGCTTGAGGCACGAGGTTCGAAGCGCCCCGCAGCGCGCCGCGGAGAGCCACGGCCCCTCGAAGTGGATCCCCACGGGAAACGCTCCCCGTTCGTCGTCCGCGGAGCGGGAGTCGATCCACGTGGCGAGCCGGGTCACCAGCGGCTCGAGCTCGGCCTCGGGCACGGGCACGAGCGTGGGGAGGAAGGCCGACACGCCGCGGTCCGAGAGCTTCGCGGCGAGGAGGTCGAGCTCGACGGGTGTCGCGGTGAGGAGGTCGATGCCGAAGGCCCCGTGGATGTGGAGGTCGACGTAGGTCATGGAGTTCCCTTCCCGAAGATGGCTTCCCGTACGTTCCCGTGCGCCCCGGCGAGTCGCGCCCGCGCGGCCTCCGCGCTCTCGTCGAAGCGGCCCATCGAGAGCGCCAGGGGCAGATCCCAGCCGGCGCGCTCGAGGAGCTCGCCGGCCCGCGGCTCGGGAACGGCGACGAGGTCCTTCACGATGCGCACCGCGCGGAGCCTCAGTTTGGCGTTGGTGGGGCGCATCGCCGCCATCTCCCAGCGGTTTTCACCGGGAACCTCGACGACGAGGCCGAGCTGGTCCATCACGGCCGTCGACAGTAGGTTGAGGATCATCTTCGTGGCCGTACCGGCCTTGAGGCGGGTGGAGCCCGTCAGCACCTCGGGCCCCACGTCCGCGAGGATCCCGATATCGGTTTCCGAGAGGAGCGGCGTGCCCGGCACCGTGGCGAGGCCCACGGTGAGTGCGCCGAGCCTTCGGGCCTCCCGTACGGCGGCGAGCACGTAGGGCGTCCTCCCGCTCGCGGCGATGCCCACGACGGCGTCTTTCGCCGAGAGCCCTTCCGACCCCAGATCCGCGGCCGCGGCGGACTCGTCGTCCTCGGCTCCTTCCACCGCCACGAGCAGGGCCCTCGGGCCGCCAGCCATGAGGGTCTTCACGCGGGAGGGATCGGTTCCGAACGTGGGAGGCAGCTCGGCGGCGTCGAGCGCGGCGAGGCGTCCGCTCGTGCCCGCCCCGGCGTAGAGCACGCGGCCCCCACCGAAGAGACGGGCCGCGAGGGCCTCCGCGGCCCGGGCGATCGCGGGCAGCGCGGGCGTGATGGACCCGTGGACGGCGGCGTCGGCCTCGTGGAGGCGGGAGAGGAGCGCGCTCACGAGGCCTCAGGAGCCTCGGGGCGTTCGGGACGTTCGGCCGCGAGCGCGAGCCGTACCGCGCCGATCTCGGGCGGATACGCCGGCGGACCCACGATGGCGCCCGGCGCCACCTCGAGGATTCGCGTGGTGGGCGCGGGCACGAGGAGCTCGCCCGCCGAGAACACACCGCCCACGGTCGCGACCGGGAAGGTGTCTTCCTCCATCTCGAGCCGCTTGATCACGGTGGTGACGGCGAGCGCGAGCTCCTCGGCGGCGTTCGCGAGGATCGCGCGCGCTACGCGATCGCCCTTCCGCGCGGCCTCGAGCACCACCGGGTAGTAGGCCGCGACGTCGGTCGGCTTGATGGACACGCGGTAGAGGCTCTGGACGATGTCCGCGGCGGAGCGGTCGGCCGCGATGAGGAGATCGGAAATGAGCGTGGCGGGGCCGCGTCCGTCGATCTGGCGGAGCGCGGCCACGAGGCCGCGCCGCGCGATGGCGTAGCCCGAGCCCTCGTCGTCGAGGAGCGCGCCCCAGCCGCCCGCGCGGGCCTCGTCGGCGCGGTCGTTGCGGCCGAACGCGATGGCTCCCGTGCCCGCGATGAGCACGATGCCGGCGCCCTCCGCGGAACCGCGGGTCGCCCCCGCGAGCGCGATGCGGGCGTCGGTGAAGACGAGCGCCTTGTTCTCGCCGTAGCGCTCCGAGAGCGCGCGCTCGAGCGCGTGCCGCCGGGCCGACGCGGCGACTCCGGCGACGCCGCAGGAGATGCGCTTCACGGATGGGACCGAGACGCCGGCCGCCGCGAGCGCGTCGTCCACGGCTTCCACAAGCGTCTCGACGAGCGTGGGCAGGTTCTCGGTGGAGGCGTTGGCCGGGCCGGACGCTCCGCGGCCGAGCGGCACGAGATCGAAAGACGTCACCACGGCCCGGGTGCGCGTACCGCCGGCATCGAGCCCCACGTAGGCCTGGATCACAGAGGGAAGGTTAGCAGCGACGGGCACCAACCTCCGTAACATCGCGGACTCGATGAAGCGCGGGAAGAAAGCCGATCAGGAGACGGGGAGATCCGCCTCTTCCGGAGTCGACAGCCAACTCCGGGACCGCGCCCTCGTCTTCGGCGGCGCGCTCCTCGTGAAGGGGCTCGTGCTCGCGGCGCTCCACGAGCATCCGCTCCTCCAGCCCGACCCCACGCTGGACTCGGGGTTCTACGCGGGCCTCGCGGCGCGCGTGGCGTCGGGCGATCTGGCCCTCGGGCCGGGGCCGTTCGTCGTCTCGCCGCTCTACGCCTACGTCCTCGGGGCGCTCTTCGCGGTGTCGGGCGGCTCGCTCCTGTTCGCGAAGCTCGCGCAGATCGTCCTGGGCGCCGTCGCCGCCGTCCTCGTCTTCGAGACGGCGCGGGCCACGGTGAACCGGCGCGCGGCGTTTCTCGCGGCCGGCTTCGTCGCGCTCACGGGGGTCGTGGCTTTCCACGAGGCCCTGATCCTCCAGACGGCGCTGGATCCCGTGCTCACGGCGTTCCTCCTGTTTTCGCTCGTGCGCGCCCGAAGTGAGGGGCCGCGGACGTGGCTCCTGGCCGGTTGCGCGCTGGGCCTCCTGGCGCTGAACCGTCCGAACGCGATTCTCCTCGCTCCGCTCCTCGCGGGCTATGCACTCATTCCGGGCCTGGCTCTCCGTCGCGCGATGGCGTTCGCGGGCGGAGTGGCGCTCGCGATCGCGCCGGCCACGCTCCGGAACCTCGCCGTCGCGGGCGAGCCCATCCTCATCTCGTCGCACGGCGGGCTGAACCTCTACATCGGCAACAACCCCGAGGCCGACGGCACGTACCGCTCGGTGCCCGGCATCACGCCGTCCATCGCGGGGCAGGCCCGCGATACGCGGCGCGTCGCGGAGGCGGAGGCGGGCCGGACGCTCACGAAGCGCGAGGTGTCGGCCCACTTCACGAAGAAGTCCGTGGCGTTCGCGCGGGAGCGCCCCGGCGCGTTCCTGCGGCTCCTCGCGCGGAAGGTCTCCTACGTCCTGAGCCGTGAGGAGATCCCGCTCAATTTCAGCTTCTCGTGGTATCGACGCGAGATCCCGCTCCTCGCGCTCCTCTTCGTCGGGCCGGTGCTCCTCGTGCCGCTCGGGCTGGCCGGGCTCTTCGCGCTGCCCCGCGAGTCGCGCGCGCTCTTCGTGCTCGTCGCCTCAGGGCTGGCGCTCTCGGTGGCCGTGTTCTTCGTGGCAACCCGATATCTGGTTCCGCTCTACGTGGTGCTCGCGATTCCCGCGGGCGTTGCCGTGGACGCGTTCCTCGCGGCGTTCGCGGCGCGGAACCCGCGGCCCGTCGCCGCGCCGCTCGCGGCTTTCGCCGTCGGAGGCGTGCTCGTCTTCCTGCCGCACGGCCTCGACGACGGATCGCGCAACGAGGAGACGGCCTGGGTGATCCGCCTCGTCGACACGGGTCGCACGCCAGAGGCTCTGAAACGGCTCCGTCCGCTGCTCGACGGGCATCCAGCGCCGTCGCTGGTGGCTTTTCGGGTGGGGCAGGCGCTGAGGGACGCGGGCGATCCCGCCCTGGCGCTCGGGCTCTTCGAGGAGGCGCTCGCGAAGGACCCGGGCCGCCCGGAGGTCCTCGTCCGCGTGGCCGAGACGGCGGCCGCCGCCGGGCGGAAGGAGCGCGCCGTCGCGGCTCTCGAGGAGCTGTCACGGACTCTCGCGCGAAGCGAACGGCCGGGCGAGGTCGCGGCGGTGGGCGGACGGCTCGCGCTCGAGCTCGGGGCGTCCGGGCCGGCGATCGAGCTTCTCCCTGTGGCTCGCGAGATGGCCCCTTTGGAGGGCGGCCTCGCCGAGGCGCTCGGCCTGGCCTTCCTCTCTGCCGGGCGCACCAAAGAGGCCGGGGTCGCGCTCGAGGACGCCGTCAGGCTCTCGCCGGACCGGGCCTCGGCGCACCTCAACCTCGCGGCCGTGAGGGCGGAGGAAGGAAACCTCGACGCCGCGCGCCGGCACGCCCGTGAGGCGCTGCGTCTCGAGCCCGGCTACGAGAAGGCCGTACGGCTCCTTCGCGCTCTGGACGGTCCCTAGAAACGCAAGCGGGCGGCGCCGAAGCGCCGCCCGCAGGACTCCCGATGAGTGTGGGATCTAGAAGTCGACGACCGCGGAGACCTGGAGACGGCGCGGCGACGAGAAGCTGGAACCGTTGCCGAAGTTCGCGTTGGGGTTCTGGGTCCGCTGGGGCGTGTCGTAGAGGGGCGGGTTGTTGACGTTGTTGCCCTGGTACGGATCGGTGTACTGGACCTTGTCGACCGTGAGAGCGGTCTGCGTGTTGAACACGTTGAGGAGACGGCCCTCGAGCTTGATGCCCACCAGGCCGAGGTCGAGCCGGTAGGAGGCGAGGAGGTCGACATTCGTCCAGCTGCCGACGCGGCGCGTGCCGGCCTTCTCGAGGTAGCGGTTGAACGTCGAGCTCTGGGAGTCGGCGCCGCGCGCTTCCCACGCCACGCCGCTCTGGTAGCGGAAGTACCCGCCGACCGTGATGCCCTTGATGTCGTAGCTGCCGAAGGCCTTGAACACGTGCGGGCGGTCCTGCGAGAGGAGACCGTAGCGGTTCGGATCCTCGACGAACCAGCCCGGTCCGTCCTGCAGGAACGAGGACGTGTTGAACGTGCCGCCGCTGTTGTAGTCGGTGTCGAAGTTCCCCTCGAGCCGGCTGTACGTGTAGCTGACGTTCGCGGTCCAGTTGTCCGCGTAGCGCTTGTTCATGTCCAGCGTGACGGCCTTGTACTGCCGGCGCGCGTTCACGAGGTTGGCGGCCTTGTAGGGTCCGGTCGTCGGGTAGACGCTCGGGATGTCCTCGATGAAGTTCTTGGTGTGCTTGTACTGGCCGTAGGCCTCGAAGGAGATGAGGCGTCCGAGCGGGGCACCGTAGCCGACGACGATCTCGTCGGTGTACGTGGGCTTGAGACCGGGATCGATGAGCTTGCCGGTCGTCGAAGCCAGCGGAGCGTCGGAGATGAGGGCCCCCGTGTTCGCGTTGAACACGGCCTGGCGCTGGAAGATCCGGTTCGGAGCCAGGGAGCGCGACGAGGATTTCAGGTCGAGGTTGTAGTAGCGGCCATAGTTGGCGTAGATCTTGTCGCCCTTGAGGAAGTCGCCGTTGTAAACGATGCCGAGGCGCGGCTGGATCTCGTCGCGAAAGCCCCAGCGCAGGAACGTGTTGCGGCCGGCGCCGACATCCTGAGCGAACTCGTCACGGTTGATGAGCAGGCCGACGTTGGCCGTGACGCGGTTCCAGGTGGCCGTGTCCTGGAAGTAGACGCTGTAGGTCCGCGAGAGGGACTCCTGCGGTGCCTGATCGGGGTAGTAGCGCGAGCGGATCTGCGGATTGGCCGCGGTGCCCTGGCGGAGCAGGTCGCCCCACCCGTTGGTGAGGCGGAAGAGGTGCTCTTCCGTCGTCTCGTAGCCGGCACCGACCTTGAGCTGGTGGCTGGCGCCGCCGTAGTCGGCGAAGTGGGTCGCGCTGAGCTTGAGCTCGCTGCGGTTGTAGTTCTGCTCGTTCTGGCGGAACGGGTAGATGCCGCCGGTACCGAGAAGGGTCGACGTGCCGTCCGCGTTCACACGGCTGACCGCGATCGAGCCCATCGTCGTCGGATCGGCGAAATTGAACGGCGACGGCGTGATGGCGACCTGCGTCGTCGCGTTCAGGGAGTTTTCCTCGGTGAGGTGGATGAACCGGGCCTCGACGTTCGTCTGCGGCGAGGCGAACCAGTTCCACGACGCGCTCAGCGTCTTGTTCTTGTTGTCGGTGTTGTAGCCGCGCGTCGGCGCGTTCGTGTTCGAGTCGTAGCCGTCGTTCGTCTCGTTGGGGATGAAACGGAACGCGACGTTGACGAAGTGCTTCTCCGAGGGATAGGCCGTGAGCTTCGCGAAGCCCTCGGTCTCGTTGTAGTCCGTGTCGGGGAGGACGCCGAAATTGTTCGTGCGATCCGAGGTCGTGCGCTTGTTGTAGCGGCCCGACACGTAGCCGAACAGCATGTCCTTCACGATCGGGAAGCCGACGTTGGCGGCGACCTGGTGGCGGTCGATGCTCGAGACGATGCCGTTCTTCGGATCGGCCGCGAGCGACTGGGGAACGCCCTCGTACCAGACCGAGCCCTTGAGGTCGTTGGTGCCCGTCCGCGTGACGGCGTTCGTCACGATGCCCGACGTGCGGCCGTACTCGGCCGAGATCGCGCCCTTCTTCACGTTGAAGTCCACGATGTCGAGCTGGTTCGTCTCGATGGAGAGGTAGCCGAAGCCCGGGTTTCCGATGGCGACACCATCCACCTGGTAGCTGTTCTCCATCATGCCGGCGCCCGCGCTCACGTACCCGACCGACTGGCCTGCGCTGTCGGCAACTCCGGGAACGAGCTGGAAAAGGCCGGCGTAGCTCCGGGCGAGCGGCAGCGCCGCGATCTGCTGGTCGGTGTAATTGAAGTTCACCTCCGTGGCCTTCTGGTCCACGAGGCCGGCCGTGACCTCGACCGTCGATTCGACAGCGGCTCCGGTCAGGGTGAGGTTCACCTGGGTGTCGTTGTCGACCTGGACCCGCGCCTCACGGGAGGCCTGGCCCAGCCCGGCGAGGGAGACCTCGACCTTGTAGGTGCCGGGGGTCAGCTTGACGAAGCTGTAAGAGCCGGTCGCGAGCGAGACCGCGGTGCGTCCCGCCGGAAGCTGAGGTCCCGACACCTTGATCGTGGCGCCGGGCAGCGCACCGCCCGACGCGTCGGTGACGATGCCCGAGATCGATCCCGTTTCACCTGCGAGAGCGTCCTGGGCGGGAAGGGCGGCGAGAGCCAGCGTGGCGGCCGCGGCGAGGAACCTGGGAAGGAACCTGGTGAGCCTCATATGCCTCCTCTTCACCCCGCCCCGGCCTGGGACGAAGTGTCTCCAAAAAGAACGGCCCGAAATTCGGACCGGTGGATGAAAGACCAAGACGGCGAAACGGGCGAAGCGTAGCACCGCCGGGGGCGGGCGGACTCAGCTTTCGGGGTCGACGCCGAGGGATCTGAGCTTCTCTGCGAGCCGCGCGACGCGCTGCGCTTCCGCATCGGCGCGACTCGCTTCCGCGTCGGCGCGGCTCGCTTCCGCGTCGGCGCGGCCGGCCTCCCTCGCCGCCTTCTCCGCTCCCGTCTCCAGCACGTTTCCGGTGGCGTCGAACCACCGGAGCCACGTGGCCTGGGCGTTCTCGTACGTTCCCGTCCAGAGCCGAAGCCCCAGGCCGACGTTCTCGAGGAGCCCGGTCGTCTCCGTGATGGGCCGCTCCAGGAGCGAGCCGGCTCGAAGCTCGAAGAGGCGCAGCGACCGCGTTCCGAGAGCGCCGTCGGGGTCGAAGACCACATAGAACGAGACGCGGGCGCTCGCGTACGTTCGGAGCTTCGTGCTCAGCTCGCCCCCTTCGCGGTTCGAGACGACCTCGATCACCACGTCGGGGGGCTTGCCGTACTCCCACACGAAATAGGAGCGGTGCTTTTTCTCCCAAAGCTCGTCCGGGAGCCGCACGCCCAAAGAGAGCAGGGCGTCGGGAATCTGGGGGGGTGTGTGGCTCGCATAGAAGAGGCCGACGTTCGCGAAGGCCACGAAGGGCTCCGCGGGCCTGAAGGATGTGTAGAGCGGCTCGGTGAGCAGGCGCTGCTGCTTCTCTGAGAAGACGTTGTCCACGGGCGTCTCGTCCTCCGTGACGACGTTCGTGAGGTCGGGAACGGGGATGTCGAGGTCGCCCGGCGCGAGGCCGCGATCGAGAGGGGGAGCGGAACTCATGGCCCGAAGAGTCTAAACCCGGCGCGCTCCTTGCCCTCCCCGCGGGACCTTGATGAAATGCCGCCCGACATGACCGAACTCAGCACCCCCGAAGCTCCGGCCCAGTCGCCCCAGCGCGGCTTCCCGCGCCACCTCCGCGACCTCTACCGCGCGCTCCTGTTTCCCCGGCTCATCGAGGAGAAGATGCTCCTCCTGCTGCGGCAGGGCCGCCTCTCGAAGTGGTTCTCGGGCATCGGGCAGGAGGCGATCGCGGTGGGGGTCACGTCGGCCCTCAGGGCCGACGACTGGATTCTCCCGATGCACCGGAACCTCGGGGTCTTCACGGGACGTGGCCTCGATCTGGTGACCCTCCTCCGCCAGCTCATGGGCAAGGACGGCGGCTTCACGAAGGGGCGGGAGCGCAGCTTCCACTTCGGGGTCGAGAGCGCTCACATCGCCGGGATGATCAGCCACCTCGGGGCCATGCTCCCCGTGGCGTGCGGCCTCGGTCTCGCCGCACAGCTGCGCGGATCGGGGCGAATCGCCGCAACGTTCACGGGCGACGGCGCCACGAGCGAAGGCGACTTCCACGAGGCGCTGAATCTCGCCGCGGTGTGGAAGCTGCCCGTTCTGTTCATCGTGGAGAACAACCAGTACGGCCTGTCCACGCCCACG
>CAZXSG010000022.1:1496-13532 GCA_964643185.1 uncultured Holophagales bacterium | reverse complement strand
GACCTACGTGTGTGCGCAGTGCCACGTGGAGTACTACTTCAAGGGCGACAAGAAGCGCCTGACGTACCCGTGGTCGAAGGGCCTTGCCGTGGAGAACATCCTCGCTTACTACGACGAGGTGGGCTTCAAGGACTTCACGCACGCCGAGACGGGCGCGCCCGCACTGAAGGCCCAGCATCCGGAGTTCGAGATGTGGAACATGGGGGTCCACGCGCGCTCGGGTGTGGCCTGCGCCGACTGTCACATGCCCTACAAGCGGGAGGGCGCCATGAAGATCTCCGATCATCACGTGCGCAGCCCGCTCCTCAACATCAACAAGGCCTGCCAGACCTGCCACCGCTTCCCCGAGGAGGAGCTGAAGGCCCGTGCCGAGGGCATCCAGACCCGCACGTACCAGATGCGGGACCTTGCGATGAACGCCCTCATGGAGCTCATCGCCGACCTGAAAGCCGCTCGCGACGCCGGCCGCTCGGACGAGGAGCTGAAGACGGCGCGGGATTTCCAGCGCAAGGCCCAGTTCTTCCTGGACTTCATCGAGGCCGAGAACTCCATGGGCTTCCACGCGCCGGGCGAGGCGCTCCGCATCCTGGGCACGTCGATCGACTTCTCGCGCAAGGGCCAGCTGGCGCTTCGGGGCGCGGCCCCGGCTCCCGCAGCCCCCGAAAAGGTCGCGAAGGTCCAGGCGCCGCGAACGTCCTGAAGGAAAGCGATTCCGTCCTGGACGGAGAGCGTCACGGGAATGCGGTTCGTCCTCGTCGAGGCGGGCCGCTTCCTGCAGGGCTCGCCCGATTCCGTACCGGGGCGTGAGCGAGGCGAGACGCTTCACGAGGTGACCCTTTCGCGCGCGTTCTTCATGAGCACGACCGAGGTCACCCAGGCTCAGTGGGAACGCGTCACCGGCGAGCGCCCGAGCGTGCGGAAGGGCTGCGACGACTGTCCCGTCGAGAACGTCACGTGGCATGCGGCGCGGCGCTTCCTCGACGCGCTCTCCCGGCGCACCGGGCGGACGTTCCGGCTCCCCACGGAGGCCGAGTGGGAATACGCGGCGCGCGCCGGATCGACGACCGCGTTTCCGAACGGCGAGACCCTCGGCCGGAAGGACGCCAACGTCGACGGCTCGCCGGGAAGCACCCGGCCCGTCGGGTCGTACCCGCCGAACGCGTGGGGTCTCTTCGATGTCTCCGGCAACGTTTGGGAATGGTGCGCCGACGACTTCTGTCCGTACCCCGACGGACCCGTCACGGATCCTCTCGGATCCTGCGCCTCGGGCCTCAAGGTCATCCGCGGCGGCGCCTATTCCTTCGACGTGAACAGCGCGCGCCCGGCCCTGCGGTACACGCACGCCCCGGCCGACAAAGGTCCGGGGCTCGGGTTCCGTGTCGTGTGCGAAACGGATTGAGTCGGGCGCCTACTCGATCTCGACGAGCTCTTCGGCCGACCGCTTCTCGCTGGAGCGCCGCTTGGAATGATCCAGGATGCGCTTGCGGAGACGGATCGAGCGCGGGGTCACCTCGACCAGCTCGTCGTCCTCGATCCACTCGATCGCGATCTCGAGAGGCATGGGCTTCGGCGGGATGAGCTTGATGGCCATGTCGGTGCCCGAAGACCGCATGTTCGTGAGGTGCTTCTTCACGCAGGGATTCACGACGAGGTCGTTCTCGCGGGTGCTCTCACCGCAGATCATCCCGCCGTAGACCTCGACCCCGGGAATCAGGAACAGCCGGCCGCGGGGCTCGAGCTTCTCGAGTGAGTAAGACGTGGTCTCGCCCGCTTCCTTGCACACGAGGGCGCCTTCACGACGTGCCGCGACGTCGCCCTTGTAGGGCTCGTAGCCAGCGAACACGTGGTGCAGAAGGCCCTCGCCCCGCGTGTCCGTGAGGAAGTCGGTGCGGTAACCGAAGAGGCCGCGCGTCGGAATTTTGAACTCGATCTTGACGCGGCCGGAGCCGTGGTTCGTCATGTTCGACATCTCGGCCTTCCTCCGGCCGAGCTTTTCGATGACCGTGCCCATGAACTCCTCGGGCACGTCGATCACGAGGTTCTCGATGGGCTCGCAGGTCTCGCCGTCGATGGTCTTGAGGATGACCTCGGGGCGAGAGAGCGCGAACTCGAACGCCTCGCGGCGCATCATCTCGACGAGGATCGAGAGGTGCAGCTCGCCGCGGCCCGACACCTTGAAGGCGTCGGCCGTGTCGGTCGTCGCAAGGCGCATCGCGACGTTCGTGCGGAGCTCCTTCTGGAGGCGCTCGTGGATGTGGCGGCTCGTGACGTACTTGCCCTCGCGGCCCGCGAACGGAGAGTCGTTGACGCGGAACGTCATGGAGACGGTCGGCTCGTCGACGGCGATCGGGGGCAGCGCTTCGGGGTTGTCGAGCCCGGCGACGGTCTCGCCGATGGTGATCTCCTCGATGCCCGCCAGGACGACGATGTCGCCGGCCGTCGCGAACTCGACCTCCGCGCGGCGGAGGCCCTCGAAAGCCATGAGCTTCGTGATCTTGGAGACCTTGTACGTGCCGTCCAGGCGGCAGACGTTGATCTGCTGGCCGTTTCTCACCGTGCCGTTCACGACGCGGCCGATCACGAGCCGGCCGAGGTAGTTGTCGTAGTCGAGGGAGGCCGCGAGGATCTGGAGCGGGGCCAACGGGTCGCCGCCCGGATCGGGCACCTCGACGAGGATCGCGTCGAGAAGGGGCCGCACGTCAGCGTCGGCATGGTCTACCTCGCGGCGGGCGAACCCGTGCTTGGCCGAGGTGTAGACGATGGGGAAGTCGAGCTGCGAGTCCGTGGCGCCGAGGTCGACCATGAGGTCGAAGACCTCGTCGATCACTTCGTGGGGGCGGGCGTCGGGCCGGTCGATCTTGTTCACCACCACGATGGGCTTGAGGCCCAGCTCGAGGGCCTTTCGGAGCACGAATCGGGTCTGCGGCATGGTGCCCTCGGCCGCGTCCACGAGGAGGAGGACGGCGTCCACCATCTTGAGGACGCGCTCGACCTCGCCTCCGAAGTCGCTGTGACCGGGGGTGTCCACGATGTTCACCTTCACGTCGTGGTACCGGATCGACGTGTTCTTGGCGAGGATGGTGATGCCCCGCTCCTTCTCGAGATCGTTCGAGTCCATCACCCGCTCGGTGAGGGTCTCGTTGGACCGGAAGGTGCCGGATTGCCGGAGGAGGCAGTCGACGAGGGTGGTCTTGCCGTGGTCGACGTGGGCGATGATCGCGATGTTACGGAGGCCGCTCATAAGAGGCTGGACACTCGCCGATGCACCGCCAAACGTCAAGTCGACGGCGGGTTGCCGTGTAATTCAGCGCGCCGGAGGCGTTTCCCGGCCCGGAGGGCTGACCGAATTTGAACCTGGGGGTTTCTCGATCCCCCCAGGCCCCCCGGGATTCAGACGCTTATCTCTTCGCCAATTTCGCGATCACGAACGGAACAAAGTCTTTCCCCGCCGCCGCCAGGTCCAGCTGGAACGTGATGTCCGTGGCGGGGGCCGCCGCCTTGGTGATCGAGATCCGCGCCCGGGCCCCGGCCTCGTAGTTGAGGAGCTGGGTGGAGAGCAGCTTGACGCTCGAGCCGTCGGCCGCGAGATCGGCGTCGAAGGTGCCCAGGATGCCCGTCGAGAAGAAGTAGTAGGCCACGTACTTCCGGCGGTCGCGGTCGTACGAGTAATAGCCCACGATCCGGATGGATTCCTCGGTCTTGCCCTCGGAGGCCGGCAGCACCACGTTCGTGGTGTGCATCAGGAAGTTGCCGTTCATCTCCATGCCCCAGCTCGCGGTGACGCCGGCGATCCGGCCCGCGGACTCCCCGGAGCCCGACCACGAGCCCGTGAGGAACCCCAGCTCCTGGAAGGGTTTCCAGGTCTGGGCCCATCCCTCACCGGCGCACGTGAGCACGGCGAAGACGACTGCAGCGAGGATCGATCGGCGCATCCGGAGCCCCCCTTGAAGACGAGATGAAGCATTATAGGGACGCGATCCGGGAACCAAAGGTCCGCGGTTTCCGTTCCCGGTGACGAAGAGCCTCATGGCGAACGCCCCGACGACCGCCCCCCACCCCGACGCCGAGCTCGTGGCGCGCTGCCGCCGCGGCGAGGACGGCGCCTGGGCGGAGCTCGTCGAGAAGTACTCGCGCAAGGTCTACGCCATCGCGTACCACTTCACGTACGACCGGTCCTAGGCCGAGGAGATCGCCCAGGACTGTTTCCTCAAGGTCTGGGAGAACCTGGACAAGTACCATCCCTCGGAGGCTTCCCTCCTCGCCTGGATCGCGGCGCTCTCCCGGAACCTCTGCATCGATCACTTCCGGAAGCGGCGCCGCGAGAAGAGCTTCCGCTTCGTGAGCGACGACGCCGTATCGACGATGCTCCCCGGCACCGACGATCCCGAAGGCGACTCCGTGAAGCGCCAGCGCCTGCGGCTCTTGCTCGACGCCATCGCCGAGCTGCCCGACGAGCTGGCGCAGGTGGTCATGCTGCGGGACCTCGACGGGCTGGACTACAAGGACATCGCCGCTTTCCTCTCGCTGCCCGACGGCACGGTGAAATCCCGCCTCAACCGCGGACGCATCGAGCTGGCGCGCCTCGTGCGCGACCGCGTGGGCTCCCGCCACACGGGAATGCCCTCCTCGACATCGACGGGCTCTCTCTACTCGCCCCAGACGGGGGTCGCCCGATGAGCGCGAGGCTTCCTGGCGGTCCGGTAGGACCGCACGCCTGCCGCGTCTTCGAGGACCGGCTCCTCGCGGCGCTCGTGGCCGAGCGGCCCGCGGCCTCGCTGCTCCTCGACCCGCATGCGGGTGGAGCTGCCGGCTGCGCGGACTGCGTCGCGCTGGTGACGAGCCTCATCGCCAACGAGCAGGTCCTCGGCCAGCTCGAGCCGCCCCGGCCCTCGCCCGACTTCCTCGAGCAGCTCCGCAAGCCGCCCCACGAGGAAAGCCTCACGAACGAGACGCGGGCCATCCTCGCGCTTCTCACGCCGGGCGCCCTCGCGACCCCGGAGCCCGGGGCAGACTTCCTCGCGCGCCTGGCCCGCATCCCGGACGGGGCGGTTCCCGCCGCCCTGCCCGAGCTCCCCGCGGCCTCTTCGGAAGGCCTCGCGAAGGTCCTCCCCATGAGGAAGCGGCTCTTCGGCGACTGGCGCGTGACGGTGGCGCTCACGTACGCCGCGGCCCTCCTCATCGCGGTCGTCCTCGGCGTCGACCCGCTCCGGGCGGCCCGGGGCACGGCCGAGAGCCTCACGTCGGCGGGCGAGAACGCCGTGGAGACGGCGCGCACCGTGGCGTCCGCCAAGGTTTCCGCAGCGACGGCCGCGGCGTCCAAGGGGCCCCTCACCCAGCGTCTGGACTACCGGGTCTACCGGGCCTTCGCGGCCGGCCGGGCCCGCGCGGGCGCCTACTCCCAGGTCGTTTTCGAGAGGGTTCTGGGCAAGGCGTTCGTCGTGGAGGCAACCACCGCCGCCCACGACGGCGCCCCGGCAAAGACTCCGGAACCAAAGAGCCCCGCTCTCCGTTCCTGAGGACGAGGCGGGACATTCCGCCCCTCTGAAAAACAACGGAACGGGCGACGACGAATCGCAACCGAACGAAGGACGTGACCCATGAGCGCAGAAAACGCTGAGAACGCAGCCCCCCCGCAGCCCGCCCCCGCGCTTCCGCCAGCGGCCTACGCGCCTCCCCCGCCGCCTCCGGGCTACGCACCGGCTCCTGCTCCCGCCTACGCGGCCTACGTTCCCCAGGCCAAGAGCCCGGCTCTCGCCGGGGTGCTGTCGGCCATGCCCGGCCTCGGTCACATCTACCTCGGCCTCTACCAGCGCGCCGCGACGTTCTTCGCCGTGTGGGTGCTCGTGATCGCGTTCGTCGAGAGGGCCGATGCCGGGGCCCTCGCGATGATGATTCCGTTCTGGTGGTTCTTCGTCCTCATCGACGCGGTGCGGCAGGCGAAGGCCATCAACGCCACCGGGCTCCCGGAGTCCAACATCGCGCTCCAGGAGGGCAGCTTCAAGCCCACGGGGAGCCTGATGCTCGGCGTGCTCCTGATCCTCTTCGGCACGTTCTTCCTGATCGACAAGTTCGTGACGATCAACCTGCGCTGGCTCGTCGAGTACTGGCCGGTCCTGCTCATCGCGTTCGGCGCGTGGCAGGTCTTCACTTACTACAAGGCGAACCAGAAGAAGGAAGACGAGAGCGAGAAGACCTACTGAGTCATTCTCCGGCGGGGGGCCTGGGGGGATCGAGAAACCCCCAGGTTAATCGACCGACGAGATCATGATCACGGTCTTCTTCGTGATCTCGCCCGTGCGGGGATCCACCAGGTGGTCCTCGACGTCGACCTCGAAGCGCGGCGTGATGAGGCGGGCCGAGAGACCGTTCTTGCCCGACCACTTCTCGCCAATCTCCTTCGGCAGGGGGACCCCGTGATCGGCGGCAATCGCCATCGCGTCGGCCATGAGGCTGCGCTCGACGGAGAGGAAGCTGGCCCCCGGGAACTTCTTCTCGTAGAACTCGATGACCTCTGGAACGGTCATCGAGGTCGTGTAGAAGCCGATCTTGAGCGCCTGGACCTGTTTCCGGAGCTCGTCCTTCTCTTTCGAGGTGAGCCGGAAATCGCCGTCGATCTTCACGAGCGTTTCCTTGATCTCGACCTCCGCCCGCTCCACGGCGACCTTCGCGAGCTCCTTCTCGTACACCGCTCCGGGAGGCGCGGGGACGCCGGGAACGACGGCCACGGCGACGGCGAAGAAGGCGGAAAGCAGGGCTCCGAAAATCATCACGAGGAGTCTACTCGTCCCTCTGGCGGAACGTGATCTCGCCGGGCTGCCCGGCCACGTAGCGAAGCGAGCATTCGGCGAAGCCCTCGCAGCGAACGCAGATGCCGTCCTTGTCGCCCTTGAAGTCGACGGGCTTGCAGATCTTCACGCCCGGCACGACGAGCTTCGCGAGGTCGGACGCGAAGCGCTCCGCGTCGCCCGAGAGAGGGCCGGCCTTCGTATCCAGCCGCAGCGCCTCGACCTTCGGGAAGAGCATGCGGTTCCGGCTCTCGAGCCCGTCGTCCTTGCGCTCCGAGGCCGCCACCTTGGCCTCGGCCACCACCTCGCGCGCCGCGAGCTTCACTTTCGGCTTGCCGTGGTGCCGGACCCAGAAGTACAGGAACCCGGCTGTCGCGCCCACGAGCTGGACGATGCCCGCCCCCGCACGTCCCTGCGCCACGGCGATCCCCAGCTGCACCACGAGGATGCCCAGCGTGAACCACGCGATCCACGTGACCTTCACCGGCAGGACGAAGTAGATGTAGAACTTCGTCTCGGGAAAGAGGAACGCATACGCGAAGAGCATCGAGACGTTCACGATGAGGGAGCCGCCCGAGAGGACCGTGCCGACGGCCCAGGCCGAGAGCGAGCCGCCGAGCGTCGCGACGAGCCAGAAAATCGTGAAGTCGGCCGTGCCCCACTCCTCCTCGAGGGCCTGCCCGAGCATGTAGAGGATGAGCACCCCGAAGAAGAGGCTCAGCAGGCTCGTTCCCGAGAGGAACTGGTAAGTGATGAACGTCCAGGGCTGCGACAGCGCGGTCGACGGGTCGAACGCGAAGAGCAACGTCGTCCGCTTCGGGTCGGCGAACGTGAGGAACGCGAAAATGAACTTCAGCCCGCAGAGCGGAATCGTCAGGCCGAGGCGGGGCTCGAAAAGGTCACGACCGGATGTCACAGTGCGGCGTCTCCTTGCTGTCCCCGGCGCGGGTCCGGCACCGGGTATCCCGCTCCCGGGTCGGGATCCCGGCGCGCGAGAGTAGCAGCCCCGTCCGCAGGGAGAACGCCGAACGCCGGCAGACGATTCCCCTCCCGGCAAAGGAGAGCCGGCTTCACGTTTCCGGCCCTCCGGCCCCGACCGGCCTCGCTCGCGAGGAAGCGCTCGAAACCCCGCTCGACCGGGACGACCCGGAGCGTCGCGAGCTGCCCGAGGTCGCGCGCCCACGCGTAGTGAGGGTTCGCGCGGAGGGCCGTGTCGACGACCTCGGCCGTGGGGGCCTCGGGCGGGCCTTCGTGGAAGAGCACGTACCCTCCGGTCGCCTCCTCGAACGAGAGGAGCTCGAAAACCGCGCCCCCCGGTAGCGCGCCGCGCACGAAGGCTTCCGTCAGCTTCTCCCCGAAGCGGTCCGAGACGGCTCCGCTCCGCGCGAGGAAGACCAGATGCGGCGCCTGGCCGGAGAAGCCCGTCACCTCCACGAGGTCGGAGAGGCGATAGCGATAGAGGCCGCCCGGCGTGGTGAGGACGACCTCGTACACCCGCCCCGCCCGCGCCTCGTGCGGGAGGAGGAGGTCGCCGCCGTCCGGGTCGAGCAGCTCGACGACGCTGGACCGCACGGCCAGCACCGGTGCGGCGCCCCACGGAACGCTCACGACGCCCTCCGTGGCGAGGAGGCCCTTGCCCTCGAGCCGTGCCTGGGGGAACGCCGCCGAGAGACGCGCCCGGTAGGCCGCCGCCGGTCCGTCGAGCCACGCCGAGACGAGCCGCAGCCGCGGCCAGAGCCGGCGGTTTCGTTCCCCCGCATCGCCGTCCGTCTCGCGCAGGATCCCGAGCACCTCGCGCCTCCGCCGGGGCTCGAGCCCGTCGGCGTCGGCGGCGGAGAGGCCCTCGGTGAGGAGGAGGAGGAACGCGGGGTGCCACACCGACACGAGCGAGAGTTCGGGCGCGGCCAGAAGGCCGCGCCGCGTCGCGGCCTGGAGATCGGCCGCCGGCAGCCGCGAGGCGGACGGCGGCACCGCGAGCGCGCCCTCTGCGAAGAGCCGTCCCAGGGCTCCGAGGTACTCCGTGTCGTCGCCGAAGCCGATGGGGATGCCACCCGCGCTCGTCTCTTCGGGGAGACCGGGTGAGATCGACCAGTACGCGCGCCCCGCGAACACCGCGGCGTCCTCGCGGAGGAGCCTCACGATCCACGGCGAGAGGGCGCTGCGGAACGACGCGAGGAGCGCCGCGCCGTAGGGCACGAGCTTCCGCGCGCCGCTGGATCCGCTCGTCGGCACGAGGCGCCGCACGGGCTCGCGTGTGAGGACGTTGGGCTCGCCGCGCTCGATGCGGGCGATCCAGGGCACGAGCTCGTCCCACGTTGCGAGCGGCACGCGCCGGGCGAATTCCCGTCGCGAGCGGATGCGGTCGAACCCGTGCTCGCGCCCGAACGCGGTGCCGGCGTTCGCGCGCAGGATCTCCGCGAGGAGCTCCTCCTGCGCGGCGGACGCGTCCCGGAGCGCCTCCTGGAAACGCCGTGCGGCGGGCAGCGCCGACGCGAGCCACGCGCCGTTCACGAGGCGTGGGATCACGTGCGGAGCATGCGCCGGGCGGCGGGCGTGAGGTTTTCTCGCGACAGGGACGCGAGGCCGGCCAGCTCGTCGCCCCGCTGCCAGCCGGGGTTCGCGGAACAGAAGAACCGCACGTTCTCGTCGGCCAGATCCCGCGCGTCCGGTGCCCCGAGGCCCGGCTTCACGGGTGTCGGCGCGTCCAGGGTCACCACGCCTCGGAGCGCATCGAAGCGCGAGCCGAAGCGGGCGCCCGCGAGCGCGTCGCGCAGGGCGAGAAGGGGGAGGAGTCCCGGATCCTGGCCCCCCTCGCGCGGGACGAACTCGCGAAAAAAGAGCGGCAGGTAGCGGTACGTGCGAAAGCCCCCCGAGAGGAGCAGCCAGTAGGCCGGGCCGGCGTGCGCGGGGAGGAGCGTGCCGAAGACGTGCGCCGCGAAGTGGCGTGGCAGGGCGAGGCTCGTCCAGTGCGCCCGCGCGACGACCGTGTCGCCCGAGTACACGACGAGAGCGCCGTCCACGACGCGGCTCTCGAGCAGCGTGAAGCCCTGGATCCCGCCGGCGGGATCCTCGAGGAGGAGCGCGGTGTCCTTGGCGTCGAGATCCCGAGCGAACGCCTCGGCGTTCACGGGCTCGTACGTCTCGCGCATGAGAGCGAGGAGCCGCGCGCGCTGCAGGGCGTCGAGTGCGGTGACGGGCACGGTGCGCCCCGAGAGCGGCCCCTCAGAGCGTGCCGGGCTCGACGTGCAGAGGACCGCCGGAGAAACGGGCATGGAACGCGTCACCTTTCTCCCACGCCACAGTGTAGCGACGGCTCCGGTACGGAACGTGCGGAAACCGGCGCGCGAAAGCCAGTGCCGCGTCGTTCGCGGAGAAGCCCGCCATGAGCCAATCGAAGCCGCGTCCGCGGGCCCTCGCGAGGAGCGCCGTGAGGAGAGCGGGTAGCGCGGCCGGCTCTTCCACGGCGACGAGCGCCGCGAACGCGTGCGGCACGCGCGCGCCCACCGGCGGCAGAACGGGACGTCCCCGGAGGCGGTTCGCGGCGTTCACGATGGGCAGGAGAGCGCCGAGCGGGAAGCCGTACCCGCGCACCACCGTCTGCCGGAATGCCGACTGGTCCCAGACCGCCCCCACGCCCCCCGGCACGACGACGAAGTCCGCGGCCGAGAGGCCGGGAAACGTCCCGCGGCCCGAGAGGTCCGAGAGGGTCACCTCGGGAAACAGCGTCCGCGAACGCCCCCAGCGCTCGAGCCTCGCGAGGAGCTCCTCGGGAGGCGCGCCTTCGCGGTTCGCCTTCGCCGCTCGCGGCACCATCAGAGCGAGAGTCACGAGGTCGTCGAGAAAGCGATATCGGGGCAGGCTCGTGCGGGGCTTCGAGACGAGGAGCGCCTCGGCCTCGCGGTTCCCCGCGACGAGCGTCGTGAGGTAGCCCGGCACCCGGCCGTCCTCGTGCAGCTCCCGGAGGAACCGGAAGCCCTTCGGCACGAGCCAGCGGCCGCGGAATCCGGGCAGGACGCGGAGCTGCGAGAGGTATCCGGTTTCCTCGGGCTCGCCGTTCACGAGGAGCCGCCGTGTGGAGCGGCACGCGAGCCCCACAGGCTCGCCCTGGGCCCCGCGCGCGACGAGCACCTGGTGGAACGGACCCATCGCGGCGCAGCCGGCGAGAAAGCTCGGCTCTCTCTCCGTCGCGACGCGGATCGCGCCGGGCACCGGCGTCGCGCTCACGATCGCGCGGAGCGCGGCGTCGTCCTCCTCGCGAAAGAGCGTGACCTGCAACGGGTCTCAGGCGACGCCGGCGAGCGGGAGGGAGAGGGGCGGCAGACCCGAGAGCCCGCGCGTGCCGTCCACGGCGAGGAGCTCGCCTTCGAAGCGCTCGTCGCCGAGCGGGTAGTCGCGCCTCTCCGAAACCTCACGGCGGATGAGGCCGTTGATCACGAAGAACTGCGACCACATGAAAAAGCTCCGAGCGTTCACCTCGCGGTCGAGGCTGCGCTTCAGGATCGACGCCGGGCGGTAGAACCTCTTCCGAGCCGCGATGCACGCCTCGCGAACGTCCTCGGCGCTCATCCCGCGCGGCGCGAAAGGCACCATGCCGTAGCGGTATCCGGGATCCAGCCACCAGCGGTCGAAGAGCAGCCGGCCCTCGCGTTCCAGCCGTTCGTAGAGCGGCGTCCCGGGAAACGGCGTGAGGTGGTTGAACGCGACGATGTAGAAACGATGCTTCTCGCAGAACGCGCCGACCTCGTCGAACGTGGCCGCCGAGTCGTCGTCGTAGCCGAGGATGAACGTCGCGTAGAGGCGAAGGCCGTGCTTCCTCAGGTTCTGGAGCGCCTTTTCGTAGCCGCCGCCCATGGTGTTGAAGCCCTTGTGCATCCGCTTGAGCGTCTCGGGCGCGAGCGACTCGAAGCCGATGAGGAGGCCCTGACGGCCGCTCGCCGCGATGAGCTCCAGGAACTCCTCGTCGTGCGCGGCGTTGATCGAGGCCTGGCTGACCCAGCGCGTCTTCAGGGGGGCGAGGGCCCGGAAGAACTCCTTGGCCTCGGCCATGTTCGAGGTGATGTTGTCGTCCACGAAGAAGAGGAGCGGCTTGTCGATCGCACGGACCTCCTCGAGGATCTCGGCGATGGGCCGCCGCGTCTGGGTGGACGAGAAGAACGACTGTACGGCGCAGAACTCGCACTTGAAGTGGCAGCCGCGCCCCGCCTCGACGAGCCCGATGGGCAGGTACTTCTTTCCCGCGAACAGGCTTCTG
>CAZXSG010000022.1:0-1486 GCA_964643185.1 uncultured Holophagales bacterium | reverse complement strand
GATTGCCCGGGGGGCAGGAGGGGCGGGATGTTCTCCCCCACCACGAGGCTGTCGGCGAAGCGCGCGACCTCGCCGGGCACGAGCGTCGCGTGGAAGCCGCCCATGACCACGGGCACGCCGCGGCGGCGGAACTCCGACGCGATCTCGTAGGAGCGCCGCGCGGTGTACGTCTCCACGCTGATCGCGACGAGGTCGGTCTTCGCGTCGTAGTCGATCGCTTCCATGCGGTCGTCGAAGAACGCGACGTCGACGCCCTTGGGCACCAGGGCCTTGAGCAGAGCGGGCGCGAGGGGCTCCATCTGCCACGTGCGGATGTACTTCTCCCCCCGGCGGTGGCCGATGGCGGGATGCACCAGCGTGAGCTTCAGAGAAGAGCCTCGCGACAGTTGTAGAAGCGCGAGAGGTTGTGCGCGTAGAACCGGTACCCGAGGTTCGCGGCCAGGGACACGGGGAGCTGGAGGCGCGAGGCCAGGAGCCGCCGCGCGACGCCACTATAGGAGTAGGCCTTCTTCCAGGCCCGCTCCGTGCCGGCCCGCAGCGCCTCGGGGGTCATCTGCGCGGGCCGGAAGACCACGTGCTGGCCGTCGTAGTACGACCAGTCCTCGGTGAGGAGGCGGCCTTCCTCCTTCAGCTTCGAAAAGAGCGGCGTGCCGGGAAACGGCGTGAGGATCGCGAAGCGCGGGAGGTCGATCGCGGTCTCGAGCGCGAACTCCGCGGTCTCCTCGAAAACCGTGTCGTCGTCGTGGTCGAAGCCGAACACGAAGCAGCCCTGCACGGCGATGCGGTGGGCGTGGAGCTTCCTCAGGATCTCGCGATAGCTGTGCCGCGCGCCCCAGCCCTTCCAGGTTTCCTTGAGGGAGTCGCCCCGGAGCGACTCGAAGCCCACGAGGATTCCGCGGCAGCCGCTCTTCGCGGCGAGACCGAGGAGCTCGTCGTCCTCGGCGAGGAAGCTCGTGGCGAGCCCGCCCCAGGTGACCTTCAGGGGGATGAGCGCCCGGAACAGCTCCTTGGCGTAGTCGACGTCGGCAATGATGTTGAGGTCGAGGAACAGCAGGCGCCGAGCGCCCATCTGGCGGATGTCGGCGACGACCTCGGCCACGGGCTTCTGCCTGGGCCGGCCCCAGGCCGAAGGCACCACACAGAACGCGCACTTGTGGGTACAGCCGCGCGTCGCCTCGAGCGTGTGAGCCACCGTGTACAGGGACGACGGCAGCAGATCGCGGCGCGGAAATGGCAGGTTCGCGAGCGAGAGCGACGGCCCCTCGTCGTAGCGGCGCTGCATCCGGCCGGCCACGAAGTCGCGCAGCAGACGGGGCCAGGTTTCCTCCGCGTAGCCCACGACGAGGGCGTCGGCGTGGGCCTGGGCCTCCTCCGGCACGAGGGTGGGGTGCACGCCGCCGAGGACGACGGGGATGCCGTCTCTCCGGAGGCGGTCCGCCAGCTCATAGGAGCGGGGGGCCGTCCCTGTGATGGCGCTGATGCCCAC
>CAZXSG010000021.1:0-13538 GCA_964643185.1 uncultured Holophagales bacterium | reverse complement strand
AGCGTGAAGGCCCGCCGCGCCAAGCTCTACGCCACGTCCGACTGGATGGCGATCGAGAAGGAGCGCGGCATCTCGGTCACCTTGTCGGTGCTGCAGTTCTTCTATCGCGACCACGCCGTCAACCTGCTCGACACGCCCGGCCACCAGGACTTCTCGGAAGACACCTACCGCACGCTCGCCGCCGCCGACGCCGCCGTGATGCTCATCGACGCGGCCAAGGGCGTCGAGCCGCAGACCATCAAGCTCTTCCAGGTGTGCCGTATGCGCGGCCTCCCCATCGTCACGTTCATCAACAAGCTGGACCGCGCGAGCCAGGACCCGCTCGACCTCCTCGACGAGATCGAGAAGGTCCTCGGCATCCCCACGACGCCCGTGAACTGGCCCATCGGTTCCGGGCCCGACTTCCTGGGCGTCTACGAGCGCTGGGGCGGAACCCTCATGCGGTACGAACGGGGCGAGAGCGGCCGCAAGGCCACGGCCGAGGCGCTTCCCCTCGACGCCCCGGAGCTCATCGAAGCGTTGGGCCCGCGGGCCCATGCGCAGCTCGTGGAGGAGCTCGAGCTCCTCGAGGGCGCGTCCCTGCCCTGGAACCGTGAGGACTACCTCGCGGGCAGGCTCTCGCCCGTGTTCTTCGGAAGCGCCATGAACGACTTCGGGGTCGAGCCGTTCCTGAACCGCTTTCTCGAGCTCGCGCCGTCGCCGCGGCCGCGCATCTCCGCGCAGGGCCCGATCGACCCGGCCCAGCCGGCGCTCACGGGGTTCGTGTTCAAGATCCAGGCGAACATGGATCCCTCGCACCGCGACCGCATCGCGTTCGTACGGCTCTGCTCCGGCCGCTTCGAGCGCGGCATGGAAGTGACGCACGTACGCACGGGAAAGCCCCTCAAGCTCAGCAAGCCGCTCCAGTTCATGGCGCAGGAGCGCACGCTCGTCGAGGTGGCCTACGCCGGAGACATCCTGGGCCTCTGGGACTCGGGCGCGCTCCGCATCGGCGACTCGATCGCCGAGGGAAGGCCCGTGGAGTTCGAAGGCATCCCGCGCTTCTCGCCGGAGCACTTCGTGAGGGTGGCGCTGATGGACCCCATGAAGCGCAAGCAGCTCAAGAAGGGTCTCGACCAGCTCTCGGAAGAGGGCGCGGTGCAGGTCTTCTACGATCCGGTGCGGCTCGAGAAGGACCCCGTGCTCGGCGCGGTGGGTCTCCTCCAGTTCGACGTGATCCAGTACCGGCTGCGCGTCGAATACGGCGCGGACGTCTCGTTCGTGAGGCTCCCGTACCAGTTCGCGCGCTGGGTCGAGGGGCCGCCGTTCAGCGAGTCGAAGTTCGACGACCCGGGGCGCACGGCCTGCCTCCTCGACATCGAAGGCCGGCCGCTCATCCTCTTCGCCACGGAATGGCACATGGCGCGCGTGATCGACCAGAACAAGGCCCTCACGTTCATCGCGGCCGTGCAGCCGGGGCGTAAAGGCGCGATCGTCTGATCGACTGAACTTGTCCCCGTTCGACCCGTATCAGGGTGATCGGAGGCTTCATGGCTCAGTTCACGCGCCGGACGCTGCTCACGACCTCTCTCGGAGCGCTCGCATCCGCGACGCTCGCACCGCGAGCGAAAGGCGCATCGCCCTGTGACGCGGCGACGGCAACGGCGACGCTCGTCCCCAAGGGAGAGCCCGGAACCCCGCTCACGGTCTCGGGGTGCATCTTCCGGCCCGACGGCGAGACGCCGGCCGCGGGCGTCATCCTCTACGTCTACCAGACGGATATCACCGGTCTCTACTCGCCGAACCGCGCCGCGGCAGCGACCGCGGCGTCCTTCGGCGCCGCGGGGCCGCGCCTGCGTGGCTACCTGAAAACGGGCGCGGACGGCCGGTACTCCTTCCGCACGATCCGGCCCGCGCCGTATCCGGAAGGCACGATCCCCGCGCACATCCACACGCAGCTCTGGGGAAAGGACGTGCCGCCCCAGTGGAACCTCGATCTGCTGTTCGAGGACGATCCGCTCGTCCCGGCCGCCGACCGGACGGCCTCCCGCGCGGCCGGGCGCTTCGCGAACGTGCGCATGCCCGTGGCTGGGCCCTCGGGCGTCCTCGAGGCCACGCTGAACCTTCGCATCAAGCCCAAGGCGACGCGGTTCGAGGGCGGCATCCGCCACGGCCTCGACGCCTGCGGAATCGGCGTCTAGTTTTCCTGTCACCCCCTGGGCTTGCGGCCGGGGCGCGTGGCTTCGGTGTCCTCGGCCGCCGGATCCCCGTGCGGCGAGGCGGGCCCCGCGACGGGAAGGGTCACGGTGAAGGTGGAGCCGGAGCCCACCACGCTCGTCACGGTCACGTCGCCCCCCAGCATCTGAGCCAGGCGCCGCGAGATGGTGAGGCCGAGGCCCGTGCCGCCGTACTTGCGGGTGGTCGAGGAATCCGCCTGCACGAACGGCTGGAACAGACGGGCCAGCTCCTCGGGCGTGAGGCCGATGCCCGAATCCTTGACCCGGAAGACCGCGAGGTCCCCCTCCCGCCCGGCCGTGAGCGAAACGGTGCCCCCCTCCGTGAACTTGCAGGCGTTCGAGAGGAGGTTCAGGAGGATCTGCTTGAGGCGCAGCGCATCGGACGTGATCGGCGGGAGGCCCTCCGCGCACGTGACGGTGAGGTCGTTGCCGTTCTTGCGGGCGAGAGGGTCGATCGTCTCGCCGATCTCGACGAGGAGCTTCGAGAGGTCCACCTCGGAGAGCTCGATCTGGACCTTGCCGGCCTCGATCTTCGAGAGGTCGAGCACCTGCTCGATGAGGGAAAGAAGGTGGCGTGAGGCCGTACGCACCTTCTCGAGGTCCGCGAGGTAGGGCGTGTTGGCGTCTTCCTCGGCCAGCTCGATGAGGAGCTCCGAGTAGCCCTGGATCGCGTTCAGAGGCGTCCGGAGCTCATGGCTCATGTTGGCGAGGAACTGGCTCTTGGCGCGGCTCGCGTCGAGCGCTTTCTCCTCGCTCTCGAGGGCCGCCCGCTCGGAACGCTTCGAGCGCTCGACCGACTCGGCCAGCTCGCGGGTGCGGCGGAGAACCCGCTCCTCGAGCGCCTGCGCCCGTTCGCGCACGTTGAGACCGCGGAGGTTCGAGACGAAGAACCCCGCGCCCCCGAGGACGAGCACGTAGACGAGGTAGGCCCAGGGGGTCTTCCACGGGGCCGCCTTGATCGAGAACGCCGTCACGACCGGGCCCGAGACGTTGCCCGCGTAGTCGCGGCCCCACACGAAAAAGCGGTACGAGCCGGCCGGCAGGTTCGTGTATTCCTTGGAGTCGCCGGCGCTCCACGCCGAAGGTCCGTCGTCGAAGCCCTCCAGCTGAAACCGATATCGGGTATCGCTCTCCCGGAAGAACGAGAGGAGCGCGAACTCGAAGCGCAACGAGGCCGCGCTGTGCGCGAGGGAGGCGCCTTCGAGCCGGGCCACGGCGCCGTCCACGAGCGTGCGCTCGAGGACGAGCGGCTTCGGGGTGGTGTCCTCTTTCACGGCGCCGGGGTCGAGCACGGCGACTCCGCCCACGGTGCCCACCCAGAGGCGGCCGCCCGAATCCACGAGCGCCGCGCCGGAGTTGCACTCGTCACTCGGGAGGCCGTCGGCCTTCTTGAACGTCATCGCCACGTAGCGACCGTCGGGCCGCGGGGTCAGCCGCACGACGCCCTGGTTGCTCGTGAGGTAGAGCCTGCCCTCGGAGTCGTTGCGCACGCAGTAGCCGTCCTCGTCGTCGGGGAGCATGCCCTCGGACACGAGCGTCGAGAGCCGCACGGCGGGCTTGCCGCTTCCGGGAACGCAGCGGAAGACGCCCGCGAACTGCGTCGCGACCCAGAGGACGGGGTGCCCGCCCTCGAGCCCGGAGACGTGGAGCCCGCGGGCCCGTTCCTTCTCGAACGGGGCGCCCTCGGGGACCGGGGAGAAGGCGCCGTTCGCGTAGCGGGCGACGCCCCCCGAGGTGCCGACGAAGACCTCGCCCGAAGGCCCACCGTTCTGCGCGAGGCTCAGCACCTGGGGGTTTCCGGTGCCCATCGCTTTCTCGTCGAACACGGTGAAGCCCCAGGCGCTGCGCCTCACGAGCCCGCGCGGCGAGCCCGCCAGGAGCACCGTTTCGCCTCCCTCCTCGACCTCGAGGAGGGCCCGCACCGCGCCCGAGGGCCCGCTCTCGTCCGCCTCCCGGGGCGGGATGCGCTGGAAGCCTCCGCGCGTCGCCGTCCACACGGAGCCCGGGGTCCGGGACGGCAGGATCGCGAGAACGAACGGGTTCGCGAGCTTCGCCGAAGCCGGGTTCACCGCCGTATCGAAAGAACGCAGCCCGTTGCCCGAGAGGATGTCGATGCCCCGCGAGCCGCCGATCCAAAGGTCCTTCTCACCCGGGGTCGCGCCGTGCACCTCCGCCAGCGCGTAGACCATGTTCGAGGAGAGGCCGTGCCGCATGTCGAGCGCGCGAAAACCGCCCAGCCGGTGCGTGAGGAGCCCGCTCCCCTGCGTCGCGACGAAGACGACGCTGCCGGCGCCGCTCGGGAGGATCTTCTGGATCGCGTTGCCGGGCAGATCGATGGCGCGCCGCGCGTACGGCGTGCACGCCAGACCCTCGCACGCGTAGAGGTCGCCGCGCGCCGTGCCCGCGAAGAGGAGCGTCCGGCCGGAGAGCTCCACCTCCGAGAGACACAGGATCGCGTCGCCCGGAAGGCCCGTGAGCGGAAGGCTCCGGAGGTCCCGCACGAGGAAGAGCCCGCCGGCCTCCGTGCCCACGTAGAGGCCGCCGGCCGCGGTCGAGCTCGGCAGGATGGTGTTCACCGAATCCTTCGGCAGCGCCCCGCTCTCGCTCGCGGCGTGAAACGTCTCCCCGCTGTGGAAGACGAGCCCGTTCTCGGTGCCCACCCAGAGCATCCGCTGCCCGGACTCCACCGTCTCGGCCACGGCGCGGGCGGCTCCGCGAGGGAGCCCCTTCTCGCCGCCCGGTAACCGCGTGAACGCGCCGCCCGCGAGCTTCGCGAGCCCGTTCCCCGTGGCGACCCAGAGCTCCGCGCCCGAGGGGCCCGACCTTTCGAGAAACGCGTTCACGGCGTCGTCCGGGAGCGCTCCCGAGTCCTTGGTGTGAACCGAGAAAACGCCGGCCGGATCGCGCACCGCGAGGCCCGCGCTCACCGAGCCCATGTAGAGCGTGCCGTCCCGCCCCGCGAAGAGCGACTTCAGGTCGGACAGGGCCGCCGTACCGGACGGGCGCACCGTCGTCCAGCGGCGGCCGTTGTAATACGCGGCGCCGCCCTGGGTCGCGGCCCACAGATAGCCGCGCGAATCGAACGCCAGATCCCTCACCGAGTTCTGCGGGAGCCCCTCGGGATCGCCGAGGACCTCGAAGCGGGGATGCGTCGCGGCAGCGGGCGGGGCGGCTGCTGCCGAAAACCGCAGGAGAAGACCCAGCACGAGGCCGGTCCGCATCGCAAACTTCATCGGGCTTCTGGCATCCTACCGCCTCTCCCCGAGGGACGAATGAACGAGCGGCAGCGCCTGGCAGACGACATCCGGAGCTCCTTCGACGGAGATCCGTGGCACGGCCCTTCGACGAAGAGCCTCCTTCTGAACCTCACCGCGGCGGAGGCTTTCGCGAAGCCCCTGCCGGGAGCCCACGGCCCGTGGGAGCTGGTGCTCCACATGACGGCCTGGACCCGCGAGGTGGCCCGAAGGCTCGAGGGGCATCCGCCCGGAACACCCAAGGAAGGGGACTGGCCCTTCCTCCTCGACGACCGCGAGGTCGCCTGGCAGAAAGCCATCGAGGGGCTGGGCATGGCCCTCGCCGCTCTCGCGGCGGCCGTCGAGACGTTTCCCGAGGCGCGGCTCCAGGAGCAGGTGGGGGGCTCGCGGGACGCACCCCTGGGCACGGGAGTCACCTACGCGGACATGCTCTCGGGTCTCGCGCAGCATCAGGCCTATCACTCGGGCCAGATCGCGATCCTCAGGAAGGCGCTCGGAAAGTAATCGCCCGGGAAAAGACCCCGTCGAGCATCTCCTCCGTGAGCCGGCCCGTGAAGGTGTTCTGCTGGCTCACGTGGTACGAGGCGAGGAGCCTCAGACCGCCGGCCGCGGACTCGGCCCCGTGCCGGAACTTCGCGACCGGGCGTGTCCCCAACGCCCGGTGCAGCTCGTCCCAGGCGAGGCCGCCCAGCGCGAGGACGACCCGGAGGTTCGGGAGGAGCGCGATCTCTCTCTCGAGCCAGGGACGGCACGTCGCGAACTCCTCGCGGGTGGGGCGGTTGTCGGGCGGGGCGCAGCGCGCGGCCGCCGTCACGAAAACGCCCGTGAGCGAGAGCCCGTCGTCGAGGTCCCGCGAGAGGGCCTGGTTCGCGAAGCCGGTACGGTTTAGCGACGCGAACAGGAAATCCCCCGAGCGGTCTCCCGTGAAGACGCGGCCCGTGCGGTTCCCGCCGTGCGCTGCGGGTGCGAGCCCCACCACGAGGAGCCAGGCGGCGGGGTCGCCAAAACCCGATATCGGTTTCGCCCAGTAGGCTTGTTCACGGAAGCGCGCGGGCGGATTTCGCGCGGCCTCCTCGCGCCAGGCCACGAGGCGCGGGCAGAGCGTGCAGGCCGCGATCTCCGAGGAGAGTCCCTTCAGCCGGGTCAAGCCCGGGGGACGCCCAGGCCGGGGGCTTCGGGCAGAGCGCATTTGCCTTCCGGCAGGAGGGGACCTTTCCGGGGGTCGTCGGAGACGAGCAGATTGCCGTCGATGTCGATCCACTCGAAGAGCGGCGCCACGGCGACGCCCGCCGCGATGCCGAGCGACGACTCGATCATGCAGCCCAGCATGAGCCGGAGGCCGTGGGCCTTGCAGACCGCGATCTCCTCGAGCGCACGCGTGATGCCGCCGCACTTGGCGAGCTTCAGCACCACGCCGTCGTAGTAGGGCGCGATCCCGGGAATGTCCGAGGGCTCCATCACCGGCTCGTCGGCCAGGATCGGCATGACGCCGGCCGACCGGAGGAGCTTCATTCCCTCGAGGTCCTTGCCCGCGGGAAACGGCTGCTCGAGGAACTCGACGCCCTGAGCCTTCATCCATTTCAGCTTCTCGAGCGCCTCGGCCGGGTCGCTCCAGCCCTCGTTCGCGTCCACGCGGATGGTCTTTTTCGTGACCGAGCGGACGGCGTTCACGTTGCGCTCGACGTCGTCCTTGCCCACCTTGATCTTGAGGATCGGGTACGGCTCGGCTTCCTTCGTCTTCTCGGCCATGACCTCGGGCGTGTCGATGCCGATCGAGAAGCTCGTGACGGGCATGGTGGCCTGCGAGACGCCGAGGAGCCGGTGCACGGGCACGCCCAGCTTCTTGCCCTTCCAGTCCCAGAGCGCGAGGTCGAGCGCGCAGACGACCTGCGAGTCGGGCCCCGACTCGCGCTCGGCCCTTTCGAGCCAGGCGAGGTGCTCCCACGGCGAGAGGCCCTCGCAGGCCTTGAGCGTTCTGTGGAAGGCGGCCTCGCCCGTTTCGTGGCTCTGCCCCCAGCGCTTGTTGGGGGCCGCCTCGCCGTAGCCCGCGACGCCCTCGGCCTCGAGCGTGAGGAGGCCGTTCGTCTTGGAGTCCGCGGAGCCCCGCGCGATGGTCCACGTGTGACGGAGCTTCAGCTCGAGAGGCGCGAACGAGAGCTTCGGGGGACCGGTCTTCTTTCCCTTCGGCGCGGCGGGAGCGGCCAGGGAAAGGGACGGCGCGAGGGCCGCCCCGAGGGACGACGCGAGGAGGGCACGGCGGGAGACGCTCATCGCGCTCGATTATGGGGCGACAATCCGCACCGCGATGACACGGATGCGTACGCTCCTCGGCGCGCTGTTCGCTGCGGCCTTGCCCCTCCTTGCCCAGCAACCGGCTGTGATCACGGGCGGCGTCGAGAACCTCTACCTCAGGCCCGACACGACCTCGCCCGTGGAGGATCAGGTCGTTCTCGGCGAAAGCGTCGAGGTGCTCGAGGAGACGGCCGGTTTCGCGAAGGTGCGCGCCGAGGACGGCGAGATCGCCTGGCTGCCGCTCGCGGCGTTCCGGCGCGGCACGTACGAGCCCGCGCGCGGCTTCGCCGAGGTCATTTCGCCGACGGCTCACGTCTACCGCGAGCCAGACGTCACGCTCTCGCGACCTCTGCTCACGGCACCGCTCGGCTCGCGCCTCAAGGTTCTGGAAACGCTGGAGAACGGAGGCCACGCATTTCTCCGCGTCGAGCTGCCCGACGGACGGACGGCCTTCGTCGTCCAGGGCGACACGCGGCCGTGGCCTGAGAAGCGCGCACTGGGAACGCCAGCCGACTGGATCTCCTTCGCGACCCGATTCCTCGAGGCCCCTTACACCTGGGGCGGCACGACGCCCCTCGGGTTCGACTGCTCCGGCCTTCTCCACCGCACGTTCCGCAACTTCGGCGTGGTGCTGAAGCGGAACAGCTCGGCACAGTGCTTCCGCGAGCCGCAGCTCGTGCCCGTGGCGTTCGAGGAGCTCCAGCCCGGCGACCTCCTCTATTTCGGCACCGAGAACCGCATCGACCACACCGGCATGTGGCTCGGCGAAGGCAAGCTGCTCCAGGCCACGGCCTGGGACGTCCCCGCGACGAAGATCTCGGTCTTCGCCGAGAGCCCGCGTCTGAAGGAGCGGTTCCGCTACGCCCGCCGCCTGGCCGCGCTCCCCACGGCCCGGAGGCCCGGCGCGCCCAGCGCCATGAAGCTCTCGGCCCTGAAGGCGAAGCTCGAGGCCCTCGCCGCGGCGGACGGCTTCACGTACGGAATCGTCTTCGAGGATCTCGGAAACGGTGAATGGATCAGGCTCCGTCCCACCCAGACGATGCACGCGGCCTCGACCATCAAGACGGCCGTGATGCTCGAGCTGATGCGGCAGGTGGACCAGGGCACGCGCAGGCTCACAGACGAGATCCTCGCGACGAGAACGTTCCCGAGCGCCGTGGACGGCTCGCCGTTCGACGTCGAGATCGATCCCGAGACCGAGCTCGTCGTGGCGGCGAAGCTGGGCCAGAAGGTCTCCCTCGGCTTCCTGATGAAAGAGATGGTCGCGCGTTCTTCCAACATCGCGACGAACCTCCTCCTCACCGTGGTGTCCCCGGCGGAGGTCCAGAGAACGCTCGACGCCGAGGGCGCGGGCACCACGAGGCTCCGCCGGGCCGTGGAAGACGAGAAGGCGTTCGAGAAGGGCCTGAACAACGAGACCGATGCCGACGGCCTGGCAGCGCTGCTGAAGGCGTGCCTGCGTTCGCCCCGGTTCTCGCCCGAGGCCCGCAGGCTGATGTGGGACACGCTCGCCGCGCAGGTGTGGAACGAGCAGATCCCCGCCGGCCTGCACCCCCAGAGCGGCGCCGTCGTGGCGCACAAGACCGGCTTCATCTCCAGGGTCCAGCACGACAGCGCGCTCGTGAGGCTGCCCGACGGGCGCGAGTACGTCCTCGTGCTCCTCGCGACGGACTTCGGAGCGAACGCGGAAGGCCGCAAGAAGGTGTACGAGACGACCCGGAAGATGTCCCGCGCGGTCTGGGAGCACATGGTCGCGCCGTGAGGGCGTTCCTCGCCGAGCTTCCCCAGCAAGGGCGCCGCGCGCTCCTCGCGGCCTTCGCGGGCTGGACGCTCGACGCCATGGATTTCGTCCTCTACCTCATGGCGATCCCCGCGCTCCGCGCGCACTTCGGGTTCGACCAGAAGACGGCCGGCCTCCTCGCCACGGTCGCGCTCCTCTCCTCGGCCGTGGGCGGCGTCTTCTTCGGCTGGCTCGCGGACCGCATCGGGCGCACGCGGGCGCCCCCGGCCACCGTGCTCGTCTACTCGTTCGCGTCCCTCGGCAGCGCGACCTCCGGGAGCGTCACGGAGCTCCTCCTGTGGCGGACGCTCCTGGGCTTCGGCCTCGGGGGTGAGTGGTCGGCCGGCTCGGTGCTCGTGGCCGAGAGCGTGCCCGCGAAGCATCGCGGCAAGGCGATCGGCCTCATGCAGTCGGGCTGGGCGGTGGGCTACATTTTGGCCGCACTGCTCGCCGCGCTGCTCCTCCCGCTCGTGGGCTGGCGCGGCCTCTTCGCGGCCGGCGTCCTGCCCGCGTTCCTCGTGATCTTCATAAGGCGGAAGCTCGAGGAGCCCGCGGCGTTCTCGGGCCCGAAGCCGGCCTTCCGGCTGCGCTCGCTGTTCGTGCCACCGCTCCTCTCGCGCACGCTCGTGGCGACGCTTCTCTCGAGCGCGGTGATGTTCGGCTACTGGGGGCTCTTCACCTGGCTGCCGTCGTTCCTCGCGAGCCCGGTGGAAAAGGGCGGGGCCGGACTCTCCCTCGTGAGGTCCACGGCGTTCCTCGTGCCCATGCAGATCGGCGCGTTCTTCGGCTACCTCTCGTTCGGCTTCGTCGCCGATCGCATCGGCCGCAAGCCCGCGTTCGTGGCGTACCTCCTCGCGGCGGCCGCCATCGTCCCGGTCTACGGCCAGCTGGCGCGGACGCCCGTCCTCCTCTTCGTGCTCGGGCCCCTCCTCGGCTTCGCGGGGCACGGCTACTTCAGCCTGTTCGGCGCGCAGCTCGCCGAGCTCTTCCCCACGGCGGTGCGGGCCACGGCGCAAGGCCTTTGCTACAACGCGGGCCGGGCGGTTTCCGCGATCGCGCCGTTCACCGTGGGCGCCGTGGCCGACGTTCACGGCATCGGGTCCGCGCTGGCGCTCACGTCGGGCTTCTTCCTCCTCGGCTGCCTGCTCGTGACGCTGCTGCCGGAGACGCGAGCCGCGGAGCTTTCATGATTTCTGAACGCGTGGCCGAGGACGCGCTCCTCGTGCGCTTCGAGGACGCGGATCTCGAGGCGGCCGCGGCCCGCGCTCACGCCCTCGCCCGGGCCCTCGAAGGAGAACCCAATATCGAAGAGCTCGTGCCCGGCGCGGCGAGCCTCCTCGTGCTCACGCGGCGCGGGTCCGCGGATGCCGTCGCGGCGGCGCTCCGGAACCTCGAGCAGCCGGCGCTCGAAGGCTCGGCGCGAGCTCACGAGGTCGCGGTGAGGTGGAACGGGCCGGACCTCGCGGAGGTCGCGCGGCTCACGGAAAGGACGCCGGAAGAGCTCGTCGCGGCCCTCCGGGCCATGGTGTTCACCGTGGCGTTCGTGGGCTTCCAGCCCGGCTTTCCGTATCTCGTGGGGCTGGCCGCGGAGTTCCACGTCCCCCGGCTCGCGAGCCCCCGCACGCTCGTGCCCGCGGGCTCGTTCGCCATCGCGGGGCCGTTCGCCGGGATCTACCCGTTCGCCTCGCCTGGAGGCTGGCGACTCCTCGGGGAAACCGATATCGCGTTGTTCGATCCCGGCCGGGTTCCTCCGGCGCTTCTCCGGCCCGGCGACGCGGTACGGCTGCGATGAGCGTCCAGGTGCTGCGGCCCGGTGCCTTCACGACCGTGCAGGATCTCGGGCGGTTCGGCCACCGCGCCTCCGGCGTTCCCCCGTCGGGTGCCATGGACCCGCGCGCCGCGCGGGCCGCGAATCGGCTCGTCGGCAACCCGGAGAACCTCGCCGTCCTCGAGCTGACGCTCACTGGCCCCGAGCTGCTCTTCGGGCAGGACGCCTGGGTCGCGATCACAGGAGCGTCTGCAGCGAACCTGGGGGGGTCTCGATCCCCGTTCCGGCTCCCGATCGGGGCGAGCCTCGCCGTCGGCCGTCTCGTGGGCGGACCGCGCGCCTGGCTGGCCGTGGACGGCGGGTTCGACGTGCCGCTCGTCCTCGGCAGCCGGAGCACGTCGCCGCGCGGCGGCTTCGGCGGCTTCGAGGGCCGGGCGCTCCGCGCGGGCGACGTTCTGAAGCTCGGAGCGCCTTCACAGCCTTCCCCTCGGGCCTCCGACGAAGCGTTCCTCCCCGCGCGACCGGTGACGCTCCGCGTCCTCGACGGCGCTCAGGCCGAGCTCTTCGGCGGCTCCGCGCGTTCTCGCTTCTACGAGTCGTCCTGGCGGGTGAGTCCGGCGTCCGACCGCTGCGGAATCCGGCTGGAAGGCCCGGCCCTCCCCGCAGCGGCGGGTGGTGAGCTCCTCTCCGAGGGCGTGCTCCCCGGCGCGGTGCAGGTTCCCGCGGGGGGCTCGCCGATCCTCCTCGGACCCGACGGCCCCGTGACCGGCGGGTATCCGAAGATCGCGCAGGTGATCGCCGTCGACGTTCCGCTGCTCGCCCACCTGGCCCCGGGAGATTCAGTCCGCTTCTCCCGCGTAGGCCTCGACGAGGCCCTGCGCCTCCGGGAATGCGCGTGATCGATCTCAATGCCGACGTCGGTGAGGGCTTCGACGACCTCGCGATCTTTCCGTACGTTTCGTCCGTCAACGTGGCCTGCGGCGGACACGCAGGCGACGCCGCGACCATGGACCGCACGGTCGCGGAAGCGGCGGAACGCGGACTCGCGATCGGCGCGCATCCCTCCTACCCGGACCGCGCGGGCTTCGGCCGGAGGGATCTCGATCTCCCGCTCGAGGACGTCGTGAAAAGCGTGAGCGAGCAGCTCGACGCTCTCGCGGCCATCTGCGCGCGGCGCAGCGTGCGCCTTGCGCACGTGAAGCCCCACGGGGCGCTCTACAACAAGGCCGCGCGGGACGAGGAGCTGGCCCGCGCGCTCGCGGAGACGGTCCGGGCCTTCGACCCATCCCTCGCGCTCGTGGGGCTCGCGGGCTCGCTCTCCGTGGCGGCCGCGCGGTCCGCGGGTCTCCGCGCGCTCGAGGAGGGCTTCGCCGATCGGCGCTACCTGGCGGACGGCACGCTCGTGCCACGGAGCCGTGAGGACGCGGTCATCGATTCGCTCGAGCTCGCGCTCGCGCAGGGCCTCGCCCTCGCACGGGGCGAGCCGTTTCCCGCCGTCGACGGCAGCCCGCTCACGATCCACGTCGACACCCTCTGCATCCACTCGGACACGCCGGGAGCGTCCGCGTTCGCCCGCGCTCTTTCGACCGCGCTGAGGTGATGGCGCTCGTCTGGACCGAGAGGACCAGAAGTGCCGCGCGGCCGATGGAGCGCATGCGACGGCCAGGCGAGCGCAAGAAGGACGTTGACGTCGAGCAGTCGAACAGTCACTCCTCGTCCTCGACCTGAAGCGTCCGGGCGAGGGTGATCGTCTCGGCGCCCTGCGGGACGTGAAAGACCGGAAACTCGCCAGGCTTCGCTTCGACCGCCATCACCGGATTCAGCCCTCGGCGCACGAGGCGCGAGATGGCGGCTCCCAGAGAGATCCCCTCTCGCTGCGCCAGAAGGCGGGCCAGCTCGTACACGTCGTCGGCGAGGTCGAGCGTCGTTCGCATCAAAACACCATAACGCCACAGCATCACCCGGGCCCTCGCTCTCTTTTCGGCGCTGAACGCAACCTGAACGCAACCTGAACGCCGCTCCCCGGGCCGCGGGATGCAGATGCATCAGGGCGAAGGACGTCCCTCGACTCCACCTTCATGAAGGGACGAACCGCCCGTCGCCCAGAAGCGCGAAGGTGGCTGATGAGTCGATCCGATTCCGCGTCCCGGCGGGGTCACGCCGGTGCTCTGGTCGTCACGCTCCTTCTCATGACCACGGCCGTCTCGTTGGTCTCGCTCCGGCGTCCG
>CAZXSG010000020.1:0-13576 GCA_964643185.1 uncultured Holophagales bacterium | reverse complement strand
CCGTCGGCGCCCGTCGTCTCCATCCGCGAGAAGCCGTCGCCCACGGCCCCCGAGGACAGGCGGATGCGGGCTCCCTCGACCGGACTGCCGAGGTCGTCGACGATGCGCCCTTCGACGAGCTTCCCGGCCTTGAGCCCGATGGTGCCCGTGTCGGTCCGCTTCTCGGGCGCGACCTCCACGGCCTTCTCCCCGAGAGCGACCGTCGGCCCTTCCCACTGGAGCCGGTACCGGCCGGGAGGCACGTTCTCGAGGAGCACCTTCTCGCTCCTCTGTCCCACCGCGAGCGTCACGCGGCGCGAATCGAAGACCCGCGGCTTCTCCCGCGCCATCTCGTCCACGAGACGCAGCTCGAGCGCCGCCTCGCGGCGGGTGTCGAAGGGCAGAAGCGTGAACGTCAGCGACGACTTCGCGACGAGCGCGACGGGAACGGGGGCGCCCTCCGCCGATCCTGCAGAGACCTCCACGTCGCGGGTCTCGTAGCCGCCGGCCGAGACGCGCAGCACGGCCTTCAAGGCGCCGGGAAGAGTCACCACGACCCGCCGCTCCTCGAGCCTCACCCCCACGGGCACACAGGCGTCGCCTTCGACCCGGCATATGGCGGCGTTCTCGAAAGCGAATCCGAACCGATTCTTCACTTCGAGCGCGATCTCCCGCGGCTCCGGTGTCGCGGCCTGCGCGAGGACGAGGAGGATTCCGGCAGTGATCACTTCTTCTCCAGCTCGGGCCGTACGCGGTTCCGTCCGCAACGCTTGGCCTCGTACAGTCGCTCGTCCGCGAGAGCGAGGAGCGCCGCGGCGCCGGAGGACGCCGCGCTCATTGCCGCCGGGGCGTCGTTCTTCTCCACACTCGACGCGACGCCGATGCTCGCGGTGATCCCCAGCCGATGCTCCCCGAACGTCTGTCCCTCGAAGGCCTCGCGCAGCTTCTCACAGAGAGCGATGGCCTCCTCGAGAGGCGTGTCCGGCAGGAGGAGCACGAACTCCTCGCCGCCGTAGCGCGCCACGAGATCGGACTTCCGGAGCCGCTGCCCGGCGAGGCGCGCCACTCCCACGAGCACCTCGTCGCCGAGGGCATGCGAGAAGCGGTCGTTGACCTCCTTGAAGTGGTCGAGGTCGACCATGGCCACGGAGAGCGGCGAGCCCGTGCGGGCCGCCCGCGAGAGCTCCCGCGGCAGCACGGCGTCGAGATGGCGTCTGTTGTACACGCCGGTCAGCGCGTCATGGATGGCGAGATCCGCGAGCTTCATCGCCGTCGTGCGGAGCTCCCCGTTCAGGCGCGCGAGCTCGTCGTACGCGCGGGCCAGCTCCACGCTCCGGAGCTGGTCGATCTCCCGCTCGCGCTGCACCTTCTCGACCTCGTAGCGGGCCTTGAGGCGCTCGAGGCGCACGCGGGCGAGGTCGTCGAAGACCTCCGAGCGGACGCGGTGGAACTCCCGGTGGTGATGGAGCGCCTCCTCGAAACGCCCGAAACGCGCATACGTCGCCGAGAGAGCCTCGTGCGTCTTGAAGATCTCCCGCCGGATCCCGCTCGTCTCGAGGAGGGCGAGGGCCCAGCGGAGATGCGTGAGCGCCGCCTTCTCCTCGCCCCGGCGGGCGAGCAGCGTCCCGAGGCCCACGAGCACCTCGGCATGAGTTCTCGTGACGCCACCCTTCTCGGCGGCGGCGAGAGCCTCCCCGAGGAGCCGGCCGGCCTCCGCATCGGCCCCACGCTCCTCGGCGATGCGGGCCAGCGTCGCGAGACACCAGGCGTCCCGCGCCGTGTTCCCGAGCGCAGAGAAGATCTCGTGCGCCCGCCCGAGGTGCGCCTCCGCCTCCATGAGGAGCCCGCGGGACAGCTCCCCTTCCCCGAGGTTCGCGAGCACCTTGGCCTCCACGTCGCGGTCGCCCGCGGCCCGTGCGGAGGCGAGGCTCCGGGCGTAGGTCGTCTCGGCTTCCTCCCAGTCGCCGAGCTCCTCGTGGATCACGGCCACGTAATTGAGCGTGTCCGCCGCGAGGGCGGGAGCGCCCGCCTCGTCGAACGCGACGAGCGCCGCGTACAGCGCATCGAGCGCTTCCTGGTAGCGGCTCTCCTGCGTGAGGGCGGCGCCCTTGAGCGACAGTGTCTGGGCTCGGGCGAGACCGCGGGCGTCCTCGAGCGCGAGGTCCGCGAAGCGGCGGGCCTCGGCGTAGCGGTTCCGGCGGAAGGCGCCGTCGGCGGCCGTGAAGTGAACCTGCGTCCGCACCGCGGGAGGCAGGCGGCTCACCCCGAGGAGCGCCTTCTGGATCGACTCCTCGGCCTGCCCGTACTCGAAACGCGCGAGCGCGATCCGGGCGTCCACGAGCGCGCCGGGCAGCTCCGGGATCGTGGGCGTGTCTTCGAACGCGAGGCGACGCGGCATGTTCAGACGGATTAGATCAGCTCGAGGCCGGGCCAGCTCTCGAGAGGATCCGTGGACTTCACGAGCCGGAGTCCGGCCTCTCTCCAGCGTTCCTTCGCGGCTTCGGCCTGGGGGGTGAAGTCCGCCAGAAAGGCTCGCTCTCGTTCCGGGTCCGGCACGGCGACGGCCGACATGCAGTCTTCCAGCACGTAGACCTTCGAGACGAGTGCGGTCCTACCGGACCGCCGTGGATCCCGCCGCAGGATCTCCTCGAGGAGGTCGTCGACGCTGCTCTTCACGCAGTGGCTCGAGGCCTGCCCCGCGACGGCGATGGCGTCGGCCGCGAGCAGCCGGTCGAAGAACGCATCGTTGCGGTTGGCGCCCGCGAGAGACCCGCCGTCCCAGGACGAGGTCACCTCGGGAGCGAAGACCGAGTAGTTCTCGGTGAGGGGATGCCGGCCCTTGATCTCGACGGCCGCCTGCGCCGTGCGGGCGTAGGCGTGGAAGAGCCGGGCCTCCTCGACGGCCCCCACGAGCGCGTGCCCCTCGCCTCCGAGGAGCACGTGCTCGGGCCAGAGGTAGAGCGTGTACTTGCCCGCCCGCTCCAGCGCCTCCGCGTAGTGCAGCACCTGCTTCGTGAGCCAGGCGGCATCTCCCCCGGCGACGAACGCCTCGACTCCGGGCGCCGGCACGAGCCGGCCCGTCCGGAGGTCCTCGGCGGTGACGAGCGTGTGCGGGGCCGGAGTCGCGCCGCCGGCGTTCCGCCAGAACGACGGAAAGAAGATCTGGTGCGGCAGATGGGAGTCGAGCGTGACGGTGGTTTCGGTGATGCGGTCGAGGTTCGAGAACAGGAACCGAGCGATGCGGGCCGAATCGTCGACCGCGCCCGTCCCGCTCCGCCCGCCCACGTAGAGCGTTCCCTCGGGCAAGCAGAAATCCTTCTGGACGTCGATGAGGAGCAGGTGGATGCGCGTGCGGTCGAGGGCGGCGGGCCGGAGCCCGTGCTCCCTGCCGAAGGCCGCGGCTTCGGTCACGAGCCGCCGGGCGTCCGGCCGAAAGCTCCAGCGGGACGCGTTGGCAGGGTCCACGAAAGGCGGGAGCGGAAGAGGCTCTCTCATGCCCGGAATAGTTAGTGTCAAGCGGACACTTTGTCAAGATGTCGTGACAGATCTTGACAGGACTTCGTGTCCGACACACACTTTGGCATGAGCTCTGGTACGACCCCAGCGACGGATTCCGCGCTCAGCCACGCCCTCCTGACCGATCTCTACGAGCTGACCATGGCCGCCGCGGCCTGGAAGGCGAAGCGCACCGAAGACGAGGCCGTGTTCCACCTCTACTTCCGGAGGCTGCCGTTCCAGGGAGGGTTCGCCGTCGCGGCGGGGCTCGGGCCGGTGCTCGAGGAGATCTCGCGGTTCCGCTTCGGCGCGGACGACCTCGAAGCCCTGAGGGGCCTCGTCGCGCCCAGGGGCGGAACACTTTTTCCGGAGGAGTTCCTCGACTGGCTGTCGCGCCTCTCCCTCAACATCGACGTCGACGCGATCCCCGAGGGCACCGTCGTCTTCCCGAACGAGCCGCTCCTGCGCGTCTCCGGGCCTCTCGTCGAGACCCAGATCCTCGAATCGCTGCTCCTCAACATCGTGAACTTCCAGACGCTCGTGGCCACCAAGTCGGCCCGCATCCGGATCGCGGCCGGCAAGAACCCCGTGCTGGAGTTCGGCCTCCGGCGCGCGCAGGGCGTCGACGGCGCCCTCGCCGCGAGCCGGGCGGCTTACGTGGGCGGCGCCGCGGCCACGTCGAACGTGCTCGCCGGAGCCCGCTACGGCATCCCCGTGCGGGGCACGCACGCGCATTCGTGGGTGATGTCGTGGGACACGGAGCGTGAGGCGTTCGAGGCCTTCGCCGACGCGCACCCGAAGAACGCGATCTTCCTCGTCGACACGTACGACACGCTCGACGGCGTGCGCAACGCGGTCGCGGTCGGCAAGGAAATGCGCTCGAAGGGCCACGAGCTCGCGGGCATCCGGCTCGACTCCGGCGATCTCGCGGCGCTCTCCATCGAGGCCCGCCGCATCCTCGACGACGGAGGCTTCCCGGATGCCTCCATATCGGCCAGCAACGATCTCGACGAGCATGTCATCAAGAGCCTCAAGGAGCAGGGCGCCCGCATCGACACCTGGGGCGTCGGCACGAAGCTCGTCACGGCCCATGACGACCCCGCGCTGGGCGGCGTCTACAAGCTCGCCGCCCTGAGGAAGAAGGGCGGCGTCTGGACCGACAAGGTCAAACTATCGGAGCAGGCTGCCAAAACATCGACACCGGGCCGGCACCAGGTGCGCCGCTTCCGTTCGGAGAACGGCTCCTTCGCGGGAGACGCGATCTTCGACCTCGACCGCGCACCAGCAGCCGGCGCCCGCGTCGTCGCCGTGGACCCGCTCGACGGCACGCGCCGCACGGCCTTCGCCGCGGGCATGGCCTCGGAAGACCTCCTGGTGCCCGTCGTTCGCGGAGGAAAGGTGGTCTACGCCGCACCGACGCTCCGGGAATCCCGCGACCGGGCCATCGCTCAGGTCAATTCCCTGCCGGTGGGCACGAAGCGCTTCCTGAACCCGCACCTCTATCCCGTGGGCCTCGAGGAGACGCTCTACGAGCGCCGCACGAAGCTCATCCTCGCGGCCCGTGGATTCGGCGGCTAGCGTGCGACGTCGCCTCCTCGTCTACGCCACGGAGGTCTACGGGCCGTTCCTCGAGGCGCTCCTCCTCGGCGCGCCCGAGCTCGAGCGCGGGCTCCTCACGCGGCGCTTCTTTCCCGACGGCGAGCGCTACCTGCGCGTGGAGGACGACGTGGACGGCCATCACGTCGTCCTCGTGGCGGGGACGGTCTCCGAGCCCGACACGCTCGAGCTCTTCGACCTCGCGTCCTCGCTCGTCAAGGACGGCGCCGAGAGCTTCACGCTCATCTGTCCCTGGTTCGGCTACGCCACCATGGAACGCGCGGTGAAGCGGGGCGAGGTCGTCACGGCGAAGTCGCGCGCGCGGCTCCTCTCCGCGATTCCGCTGGCCCGCCGGGGAAACCGCGTGCTCCTGCTGGACCTCCACGCGGAGGGCATTCCGCACTACTTCGAGGGCGAGGTGCGGGCCGTCCACGTGTATGGCAAGCCGCTCGTCATGGAGGCCGCGCGGAGGCTCGTGCCCTCGGGCGACTTCGTGCTCGCCTCGACCGACGCCGGCCGGGCGAAGTGGGTGGAGTCCCTCGCCAACGACATGCACGTCCCCGCGGCCGTGGTGCTCAAGAGGCGCCTGCCCGACGGCACCAGCGAGATCGCGTCCCGCGCGGCCTCGGTGGAAGGGAAGGACGTCATCGTCTACGACGACATGATCCGCACCGGCGGCTCGCTCCTCCACGCCGCCAAGGCGTATCGCGACGCGGGCGCGCACCGCCTCTTCGCGCTCGCGACGCACGGTCTCTTCCCCGGCGACGCCCTCGATGCGATCCACGCGAGCGGCCTCTTCGAGAAGCTCGTCGTGACCGACAGCCATCCGGCCGCGATGTCGGCCCGGTCCCGCCGTACCGACGGCTTTCTCGAGGTGGTTCCCTCACAATCCCTGTTCCTCCCCTACCTCTGTCGCCAGCCGGAGAACACATGAAGCTCGTGAGAGTCGCCGCCGCCGTCGTCAACCAGACCCCGTTCGACTGGGACGGGAACCGCAGGCGCATCGTGGACGCGCTCGGAAAGGCGCGGGAGCAGAAGGCCTCGGTCGTCTGCTTCCCCGAGCTGTGCATTCCGGGCTACGGCTGCGAGGACGCGTTCTACAGTCGCGACGTCCTCGTCATGTCGCACCAGGTGCTCAAGGAGATCCTGCCCGAGACCGGCGGGCTGATCGTCTCTCTCGGCCTTCCCGTCCTCTACCACAACGCCATCTTCAACACGGCCTGCCTCGTGGCCGACGGCCAGATCCTGGGCTTCGTGGCCAAGCGCTACCTCGCGGGCGATGGCATCCATTACGAGCCGCGCTGGTTCAAGCCCTGGGAGAACGACGCCCGCTCGGAGGTCGTCTTCGGCGACGAGCGCCACCCCATCGGCGACCTCATGTTCGACTGTGGCGGCGTTCTCATCGGCTACGAGATCTGCGAGGACGCCTGGGTGGCCGACCGCCCGGGCGCGGGCCTCGCGCGGCAGGGCGCGGACCTCATCCTCAACCCCTCGGCGAGCCATTTCGCGTTCTCGAAGATCGAAGTGAGGAAGCGCTTCGTGATGGAGGGCTCGCGGGCGTTCAACACGACCTACGTCTACGCGAACCTCCTCGGCAACGAGTCGGGGCGCTCGATCTTCGACGGAGGCGCCCTCATCGCGACCGGCGGGGAGATCGTCGCGCAGGGCCCGAGGTTCTCGTTCCAGGACGCGCTCGTCACCACCGCCACCGTGGACGTCACGCTCACGCGCATGGCCCAGGCCCGCACGTCGAGCTTCCGCCCGGACCTCGAGAACGAGCCCGGGCGCATCCGCGTGCCGTTCCCGTTTCCCGCGCCCGAGCCCATAACGACCACGAGCCGCGCCGAAGCCTGGGAGAGCTCACCCGACATCAAGATGGGGGAGCTGACGCGCGCCCTCACGCTCGCGCTCTTCGATTACATGAGGAAGAGCCGCTCCAAGGGCTTCGTCGTGTCGCTCTCGGGCGGCGCCGACAGCTCGGCCTGCGCGTGCCTCGCGGCGCTCATGGTGGAGCGCTGCGTCGCGGAGATCGGCCTCGAGGGCTTCCGCGCGAAGCTCCTCCACTTCCCCGAGCTCCGGGGCCTCACCTCGGTGCGTGACGTGATGACGAAGGTCCTCACCACCGTCTACCAGTCCACGAAGAACAGCGGCGACGTCACGAAGAACGCCGCGCGGGTCATCGCTCAGGCCGTTTCGAGCAAGCACCACGAGATCGACGTGGAGGGCATCGTCCAGCGCTACATCACGCGCATCCAGGAGGCGCTCGGCCGCGAGCTCTCGTGGGAGACCGACGACGTCGCTCTCCAGAACATTCAGGCGCGAACGCGCGGCCCCGCGGCCTGGATGCTCGCGAACATCGAGGGGAAGCCCCTGCCCGCGACCCCCAACCCCACCCAGGTCGCGGTGGGCTACGCCACGATGGACGGGGACACGTGCGGCAGCATCTCGCCCATCGCCGGAATCGACAAGACGTTCCTGAGACGTTGGCTCCGCTGGCTCGAGATGGCCGGCCCCGCGGGCCTCTCGAAGATCCCCGCTCTCGCGGCCGTGAACGCGCAGCCTCCCACGGCGGAGCTGCGGCCCGCGGCGTCCAAGCAGACGGACGAGGGCGACCTCATGCCGTACCCGGTGCTCGACGCCATCGAGCGCAGCTTCATCCGCGACAAGCGCGCGCCGCTCGAGGTGCTGCGTGTCGTGCGCACGCGCTTCCCCGAGCACGACGACGCGACGCTCACCACGTACGTCGAGAGGTTCGTGCGGCTCTTCTGCAGGAACCAGTGGAAGAGGGAGCGCTATGCGCCCTCGTTCCACCTCGACGACTCCAACCTGGATCCCCGCACGTGGTGCCGTTTCCCGATCCTCTCGGCCGGCTACGAGAGGGAAATCCGGGAAATGCGGCAGGTCGTGGATTCCGGGGGCCTGCCCCCGCGGCCGTAACGCCAGTGACTCGCTACGCCCGCTTCGGCGTCACGGTGGACTGCGTCGTCTTCGGGTTCGATGAGGGCGAGCTGAAGGTCCTGCTCGTGGAGCGCGGCATCCCGCCCTTCGAGGGGCGCTGGGCGCTGCCCGGCGGCTTCGTGCGCGAGGGCGAATCGCTCGAGGAGGCCGCGCGGCGCGAGCTGGCCGAGGAGACCGGCCTCACGAAGGTCTTCATCGAGCAGCTCTACACGTTCGGCGAGCCGGCGCGGGACCCGCGCGGACGCATCGTCTCGGTTTCGTCGTTCGCGCTCGTGAGGCGCGGGGCCGAGAAGCTCGTCGCCTCGGCCGACGCGCGGAACGCCGCGTGGTTCGCCCTTTCCGAGACTCCCGACCTGGCCTTCGACCACCAGCGCATCCTCGAGGTCGCGCACGAGAGACTGAAGGGCAAGGTGCGCTGGCAGCCCCTCGGCTTCGAGCTCCTGCCCGCGAAGTTCACGCTGCCCAAGCTGCAGCACCTCTACGAGGCGGTGCTCGGCGTGTCGCTCGACAAGCGGAACTTCCGCAAGAAGATCCTGAAGACCAGCCTTCTCATCCCCCTGGCGGAGACCGAGAAGGGCGTCGCGCACCGGGCCGCGCGGCTCTACCGCTTCGACGTGAAGCGCTACGAGCAGCTCCGCAAGCAGGGCTTCGCGTTCGAGGTCTGACCTTGTAATTTTAAAGTCTGACTTTAAGATAGCAAGGCTATGAGAATCGTCCGCCGGACGGTGGAACCACGGCTCCAGCGTTTGCTCAAGGGCTTTCCCGCGGTGCTCGTGCTCGGTCCGCGGCAGGCCGGGAAGAGCACGCTCACCCGCGAGATGCTCCCATCGTTCCGGCACCTCGACCTCGAGAGGCCCTCCGATCGCGCCATCCTCGAGTCCGACCCCGAAGGCTTCTTCGATGCCCACCCTTCCGGAGTTCTCCTCGACGAGGTGCAGCGGCTGCCATCCCTGTTCGAAGTGCTCCGGGTCGTCCTCGATCGCGGGAAAGGCCGCGGCCGTTTCGTGCTGACCGGATCTGCCGGACCCAGCCTCGTTCGCGGTGCCTCGGAAAGCCTCGCGGGTCGCGTCGGCATGCTCGAGCTCACACCCTTCCTCGCGTCCGAGCTCTACGGCACCCCGCGGGAACGAGATCGCTGGTTCTGGGGAGGCTACCCTCCCGTTCACGCGCGGCGGGGCGCCACCGCGCGCGGAGAGTGGCTCTCGGCCTACGTGACCACGTTCCTCGAACGGGACCTTCCGGCACTGGGTCTCGGGCTTCCGGCCAAACGGCTCCGCACGCTGTGGACCATGCTCACACACGTCCACGGAAACCTCCTCAACGTGTCGGACCTCTCGCGTTCGCTGGGGGTTTCTTCGCCCACGGTCGCGTCGGACCTCGACGTTCTCGAGGCCTCCTTCCTCGTGAGGCGGCTCCAGCCATACTTCCCGAACGTCACCAAGCGGTTCACGAAGAGCCCGAAGCTCTACGTTCGCGACACGGGCCTTCTCCATCACCTCGCGGGACTCCGCACTCCGCGCGAGCTCGACGGCTGGTCCCGTCGCGGAGCCTCATTCGAAGGGTTCGTCATCGAGGAAATCGGGGCTCTCGCGGCGGCGAACCTCGTCGCGCCCCAGCTCTACTTCTACCGCACGCACGCGGGCGCCGAGGTGGACCTCCTCGTCGTCCATGGCCGCAGGATCATCCCCATCGAGATCAAGCTCGGCTCCGCATTCTCGAGAGGGGATCTCGCCGGCATGCGATCCTGCCTCGCGGATCTCGGGCTCCGCCGCGGCTTCATCGTGACGGGCTCCGGCGAGAGGCGCAGCGCGAGCCCGGAGATCGAGATCGTGCCGTTCGCCGATGTCGTGGCCGGCAGGATCGACCTCTTCGCCTGACCTCCCAAGCGCTCGATGCGCCTCGCAGTGCGCCCGCGACTAGAATCCCCCGCTCCTGGACAAAGCCTGAACATGGAGGACGCGTGAACGAACGCTCGTCATCGGCCCTTTCCCTGGCGGCCCTGCTCTTCGTGTCGGCGTTCGGAGTGAACGCAGCTCCCGAAGGCACCGCTCCCCCGCCCGCCGTCACACCCGAGAACGAGGGAGACCTCCGGCACGCGAACCTCGTCGCTCAGGATCAGCGGCTCCGCGCTCTCTACGGCACGAGCGATCTCTCGGACCTCACGCGGCGCGCCCTCGAGGAGGGCTCCCGCGCCGTCAAGAGAGACCGCGAGCTCGAGAAGGAGATTCTCCAGGCTCGCCGCCGCGCGAACGGACGCGGTTCCGCGGCCGGACCTGCTGTGGCTCCGCCCGTTCCGGGCTCCGCACCTGCGCTCAACCCGGCCTGGGTGTCGCTCGGACCGACGAACCGCCTCTACCCCACCACGAATCCTGCCGAAGGGGGGACCGACGCGGGCCTCGTCGCCTCGATCGCGGTCAGCCCGGCGGACCCGAAGACGTACCTCGTGGGCACCGCGTCGGGCGGCGTGTGGCGCACGACGGACGCCGGTGAGACCTGGGCGCTCGTGACCTCCGACGAGGGCACCCTCCAGATCGGCGCCGTGGCCTACGCGCCGTCCGACCCCATGCGCGCCTATGCCGGCACGGGCTGTGCCGACGCCTCCACGTACGTCCTCGGCCCCGCGTCGTCCCAGAGCTATTCGCAGCATCTGACGGTCGTGGGCATCGGCGTCCTCATGTCGACCGACGGCGGTACCAGCTGGGCCCTGCGCACGCCGGCGGGCCAGACACCACACCGCGTGTTTTTCCAGATCCTCGTGGACCCCGCGAACCCCGACGTGATCCTCACCGCGGGAGAGGGCGGCCTCCAGCGTTCGACCGACGGCGGGCAGAGCTTCACGGCCGTGCTGCAGACCGAGTCGGCGCCCTGGACGACGCGCATCGCGAGGTCTTCGATGAACCCGCAGGTGCTCTACGCGTCGACGTGGGGTCCCTCGCTCCCCGGCTCGGTGTACAAGTCCACCGACGCCGGCCTCACGTGGACGGAAAAAGCGGCGGGCCTGCCCGACGCGTCCGAGCGCGGCCGCGTCGCCGTCGCGGTGGCGCCCTCCGATCCCAACCGCGTGTACCTCCTCATGTCCACTTCGGCCAACAAGACCCTGGGCGTCGCCCGCTCGACCAACGGCGGCGATTCCTGGGAGGTCCCGGCCTTCGACGAGCCGTCCACGAAGATCCTGGGCACCCAGGCCAACTTCGCGATCGCGATCGCGGTCGACGCCTCCAACCCCGACATCCTCTACTCGGGCGGCTTCGACACCTGGAAGTCGACGGACGCGGGAACGTCGTGGACGCGAATGAGCGACTGGTTCGGGCGGAACTCCGACAAGCCCTACGTGCACGCCGACCAGCACACCATGGAGGTCGCGTCCGACGGAGCGCTGCTCATCGGCAACGACGGCGGCGTGACGGCCACGCGTGACGGCGGCACGACGTTCAGCTACCTCGGGAAGGGCATGGCGACGTTCCTCGTGAGCGAGCTCGCCGAGGATCCCGCGAACCCCGAGCGCATCTGCTTCGGGGCTCAGGACAACGGACCGAACATCCGCCTCCAGGGCGGCGACTACCTCCAGCCGACCTCCGGCGACGGCTTCGGCTGCCTCTTCTCGCGCACGGAGCCCACCACGATCCTGTTCTCGGTCCAGAAGCTGAGCATCTCGCGCTCCACCGACAACGGACGCACGGTGAGCCGGGCGACCGAGGGCCTCACGGACGCGCGTGGCGCGAAGGCCCCGTTCCGCACGGTGCTGCTGCCGCATCCCACCGAAACCGAGACCGTCTTCACGTACTCGCGCGACAAGGTGTGGGTGAGCCGCGACTTCGCCTCCACCTGGACGCAGCTCTCCGAGGACATGCCCGTCCTCGGCGCCATCGAAGATCTGGCGCTCCAGCCCGGCAACCCGGCGAAGATGTTCCTCGTCGACAACAAGCGGCAGGTCGTGGCCTCCGAGGACGGCGGGAAGAACTGGAAAAAGCTCGGCGAGGTGCCCGGCGTCTACATCTCCCGCATCGGCGTCGGCTCGGACGGCCGCATCTGGATCGCGAGCCGGGATCCCCGGAGAACCAAGGAACGCATCTGGGTCTCGGGGGACGGCGCGGACTGGCAGAGCGTCTCGCGGACGGGTGAGGCCGGCGGCCTCCCCGACCTCCCGATCAACGCGCTCACGGTGGACCCTTCCAGCCCGAACGTCGTCTGGGCTGGTTCCTTCATCGGCCTCTACCGCACCGGAGACGGCGGACAGACCTGGCAGAGGCACGGCACGGGCCTCCCGAACGCGCCGGTGTCCGTGATCCGCCGCTTCGGCGACCGCGTGCGCGTGGGCACGCTCGGCCGGGGCATCTGGGAAGCGGCCGCGGACCCGGCCGCCTCCCTGCGTGGTGAGCTCTCCGTCCGCGTCGCACCGGTCGCGAAGTTCAGCTTCTCGCCCGCGGCCCCGCGCCCGGGCCACACGGTCTTCTTCACCGACGAGTCCACAGGCACGCCGACGAACCTCGAATGGAACTTCGGAGACGGCACGCGCTCCACGGAAGACTGGCCCACACACGTCTACACACGGGTGGGCACCTACACCGTCACGCTGACGGCCCGGAATCTCTCGGGACAGTCCACAGTGACCCACACGGTGCGCGTCGCGTCTCCCGACACGGGGACCGGCGACGCCTACACCTACCTCGTACCCGTCGTCCTCACGAGCGCCGGCGCGGGCGGCACGTTCTTCTCGACGGAGCTGACCCTCGCGAACCGGGCCGGGCGACCGCTCAACCTCACGTTCAAGGTCAAGGGCACGTTCGAGGGACAGTCGAACTACACGCTCCCCGCCGGACAGCAGGTCTTCGCGGACGTCTTCGAGTTCCTGAAGACCCAGACGGGTCTCGCCGTGCCGGCGGGCAACGTCGTCACCACGCTGCGCATCGAGGTGCGCGGAGCGGACGATCTCGGACAGTTCGGGGCTCAGGTGCGGGTCACCACGCCCCCCACGGCCGACCTCGTCGCGCAGGGCATCTCGGGCGCGTTCGGACTGTCGTTCCCGGCGCTGCCTCTCAAGACCATGGCCGCCCGCGAGGCCATCGTCTACGGCCTCCAGCAGACCTCGGCGCCCGGCACCGCCGGAACCCGCTCGAACGTCGCCTGCGCCCACGCCGGCACGGGCTCGCTCGGCCCCATCCGCCTCGAGGTGACCTACCAGGACGGCGAGACCGGAAAGGCGAATGCGTCCAAGGACACCCTGGAGCTCACCGCCTTCGAGTTCCGTCAGCTCTCCCAGCCTCTCGCGTCCCGCGGCATCTCGAACGGGTTCGCGACGGTGAAGAAGGTTTCCGGCGACGACCAGTTCGTCTGTTACGGCGTCCTCAACGACAACCTCAACGGAGACGGCTCGTTCGTCCCGATGGTCGTGGCCGACACACCCTCCCCGGTGAACGACGGCATCGTGCCCGTGATCGTGGGCACCGACCGTTTCAAGTCGGAGCTGACGCTCGCCAACCGCACGAACATGCGCGTGGGCGGCTACTTCGCGCTGATTCCGGCCGGCAGTGCCGACGCGCAGTTCGGC
>CAZXSG010000019.1:0-14035 GCA_964643185.1 uncultured Holophagales bacterium | reverse complement strand
CGGCGCCCGCTCCTCCGCCTGCCGCTCGCCGAAGGCCAGGAGATCCTCTCGGTTCGCGTGGACGGCCGGCCCGCGCGGCCAGAGACCGACGGGACTTTCCTCGTGCTGACGCTGCCGCAGGCCGTTGGCGGGGCTCACAGCGTCTCGGTGGAGACGCGCACGAAGGGCGTCCGGCCCGTCGTGAAAGGCCCCCTCACCGTGACGCATCCCGGTCTCGCGCTCGCATCGCCGCGCCTCGCGTGGACGGTGATCCTGCCCAGCGGAAATCGATATCGCGTTACGTCGGCCTCGGGCGTGAGGAAGGTCTCGGTGGCGCTGGACGACGTCCCGATCGAGGAGAGGCTCGCGCCCACGAAGCAGGCCTGGGCGCGGAGCACTCCGAGCGCAGCGCCTCCACCCACTTTCGGGAGCAGCGTCCTGCGCACGGTCGCGCTCGACGCCTCGGGGCAGGCGCTGCCCGGCGTCTCGGTCACGATCAAGCCGAGGAACGGAGGGCCGGCGCGGACCGGCGTCACGGATGCCTCGGGCGCCGCGATGTTCGCCGGTCTCGACCAGGGCGCCTACGACGTCTCGCACAATCTGTCGGGGTTCCAGAGCGTCTCCCGTATGGCCCGGGTGAGCTCGGGAACCAGGACCGAGGTCGTGTCGACCATGCCGCTCTCGAGCGTCCAGGAAGCGATCACCGTGACCGCGGAGGCCCCCGTCGTCGACGTCACGAAGACGAACACGTCCATGAACTTCTCGTTCGCCAGACCCCGCACCACGCCGGCCCCGAAGATCGCGGCCCACGGTGGGACGAGCTCGGAGAACTCGTTCGTCGTCGACGGTCTGAATACCCGCGAGGCCGGGACGCGCTCCCTCGACGTCCAGATCGAAGGCCGCGGCAAGCGCGTGCTCCTGATGAGCCCCATGGCGGCCCCGGGGCCGCTCTCGGTGACCTTCGACGTGAAGAAGGGCTAGCTCGACCGGCGGCCGTAGACCAGACCGCGGGAGAGCCGGGGCGGGAGGCTCGCGAGCACCTGCCGGAGCGACCGGACCTCCCCGCCCTCGGCTCGGATGCCGTCGACGATCTCGTCGTACGCGCGCCGGTAGCGGTACCACGGGATCGTCGGGAAGAGATGGTGGAGGAGATGGAGGTTCTGCGCCAGGAAGCCCGTGTCCAGGAGCCTCCGGGCCGCCGCGGTCTCGACGTCGATCGCCACCGTGTCGCGCAGCCGGCCGCGCTCCGTGTGGGGCCTGTGGGGCAGGTAGTCGAAGAGGAGCGCGAGCGCGGCCACGGCGAGCTGCGCCGGGAGCACCCAGTAGAGGAGCGCCGCGCCGAGGTGTCCCGTGGCGAATGAAGCCCCCAGCACGGCCAGGAGGAGGAGGATCCCCGCCACCGTCTGGAGCAGCACGCCGTCCTTCGCCACGAGCCGCGTGAAGTAGAAGCGGTAGTAGTGCGGCCAGGTGGTGAAGAAGCGCGCGAGCGTCCCCGGCCACGAGCGGCCCACGACCCAGAAGTCGGGATCCTCGGCGGGGTCGTTCGTGTGCGCGTGGTGGTGGAGGTGGATCTTCCGGAACGCCGCGAAGGGGGCTGCGAGCGCAGCCGCAGCCACCCAGCCCACGGCGTCGTTCAGGAGCGGTCTGCGGGAGACCGCGCGGTGCGCCGCGTCGTGGGTGACCGTGAACTGAACGTAGGCCGCGAGCGTCCCGATCGCGACGGCGAGCGCGGGATGCAGGCGCCCCGACACGGCCAATGCGATCGCCGTGCCCTGGACGGTCCACGCCGTCAGCGAGAGGAGCACCGTGGGCCAGGCCGTGGCTCCGGCCGGAAGCCCCCACCGTTTCGCGACCCCGGGATCCACGCGCGTCGCCATGAGCCCATGAGCTTAGCGCGCTCGAACACCGCCTCACACGGCTTAACATGGCCCACCGCATGCGCTCGGGGACGGCCCTCTTCGTACTCGTCCTCCTGACGGGAGTCGCGGTCGCGGACACCCCGGTTCCGGGCTCCGCACCCGCTCCCCAGGGCGGAGCTCCCGAGACCGCGCCGGCCCTGCCCGAGTCCATCCCCGATTCCGTCGCGGCCCTGAACAGGTCGTCCAAGGTCCTCAGCGACGCCGACCCGGCCCGCTCGAAGGAGCTGGCCCAGCGGGCGCTCGAGCTCTCGCTCCGGAACGCCGACCGGGCCGGAGCGGCGCATTCGTTCCACAACCTCGGGATCGCCGAGCGCAACCTCGGGCACCTCGAGGTGGCGTTCGACATGGTGACCAATGCCCGCCAGGGGTTCGCGGCACTGTCGGAAACGAAGAACGAAGCCAACACACTCAACACGCTGGGCCTCATCGCGTTCGATCGCGGAGACGGACCGGCCGCGCTCGAGGCGCACCTCGAGGCGCTGAGGCTCCGCCGCTCGATCAACGACGAGCAGGGGCTCGCGTACTCCTACAACAACATCGGCAACGTCTACCGGACGATGGGCTCTTTCGACAAGGCCCTCGAGTTCCACCGTCAGTCGCTGGCGTGGAAAGAGAAGCTCGGCGACATCCATGGCCAGGCGTGGTCCCACCAGAACATCGGCAATACGTACCGTTCGATGGGCGAGCGCGAGAAGGCCCGCGAAAGCTACGAAAGAGCGCTCGCGATCCGCGAGAGGCTCGGAGACAAGAAGAGCCTCTCCGGCTCCTACAACGTGCTCGGCACCCTCTACGAGAAGACCGACCCCGGGAAGGCGCACGACTACTTTCTCAAGGCCCTCGCGCTCCGCCGCGAGATCGACGACGTGCGCGGCATCGCCGGGTCGCTCAACAACCTCGCCAACGCCAAGCGCCTTCTGGGACGGCCGGCCGAGGCGCTGACGCTCCTCGCGGAGGCCGAACGCATCGCGACGACCTCGGGAGCGACTCTCATCGCCTCGGAGGCGAACTTCTTCGCGAGCGAGGCGCTCACCGATCTGGGCCGGCACGCCGAGGCGCTCGCGCGGTTCAAGGAGTACATCCGGCTCAAGGACTCGCTGAACGAGACCGACAAGACCAAGCGCCTCACCGAGCTCACGTCGCGTTTCGAGAACCGCGAGAAGGAGCGCGAGATCGCGCTCCTCAAGAAAGACCGCGAGCTGAGCGACGCGCGCAAGGAGCGCGAGACGATCGCCAAGTGGGCAGCCGCCATCGCGGCGCTCCTCCTCTTCGGCCTCGCGCTCGCGCTCTGGAACCGCGGACGCATCCGCAAGGCGGGCGAGGAGCGTTACCGCAAGAAGAGCGAGGAGCTCGACGCGCAGGCCCGCCAGCTCGACGCGTACGCGCGGCAGCTCCGGGAGGCCCTGGACCTCGTTCAGGCGAGCGAAGCGCGGGCACTCGAGTCCTAGAAGGCCGCGCTCGAGGCCAGCCGCATCAAGAGCGCGTTTCTCGCGAACACGAGCCACGAGCTCCGGACGCCGCTCAACGCGATCATCGGCTTCGCCGAGATCCTCGCCGAGGACGCCCGCGCGGGCGGCGCGAACTCGGCGGCGGCCGCGGACCTCGAGAAGATCCGGCATTCCGGGCAGCACCTCCTGGGCCTCATCGACGCGATCCTGGACATCTCCAAGGTGGAATCGGGAAGGATGGAGCTCCACCTCGAGGAGTTCGACGCGCGGGATCTCGTGGACGACGTCACCGCGATCGCGCAGCCCCTCGCCGAGAAGAAGGGCAACCAGTTCGTGACCCTCATCTCCCCCACGCTGGGCACGGGCTTCGGCGATGTCGTGAAGCTCAAGCAGGTGCTCCTCAACCTGGCCGGGAACGCCGCCAAGTTCACCGAGAAGGGCCGCATCACGCTCCGCGCGGCGCGGGACGTTTCCTCCCGGGGCGACGACCTCGTCTTCGAGGTCGAGGACACGGGCATCGGCATGACGGAAGAGCAGCTCGGGAAGGTGTTCCAGCCGTTCGTGCAGGCCGACGCGGGGACGACCCGGAGGTTTGGCGGCACGGGTCTCGGGCTCTCCATCGCGAAAAAGTTCGTCGAGCTCCTCAGGGGCGAGCTGACGGTCGAGAGCACACCGGGTTCGGGCACCACGTTCACCGTGCGCGTTCCCCGCAGGCTCGACCGGCGCGGCTCGGCCCAGCTGTCGGGCGCGGCCCTCCGCGAGGCGGCCGCCGCCGTGCGCGGCTGAGAGCCGCGAATTATGATTCGCGCATGACGATGAAGCTCCTCTACACCGCACACGCCACCGCGACCGGCGGTCGCAACGGCCACACCCAGACCGAAGACGGCCTCATCAGCGTGGATCTCTCGATCCCCAAAGCGATGGGCGGCCCCGGCAAGCCCGGCACGACGACGCCCGAGGACCTCTTCGCCGCGGGCTATGCGGCCTGCTTCGGCAGCGCCTGCGAGTTCATGTCCCGCCAGCTCAAGCTCATCCCGGCGTCCATCGAGGTCAAGTCGGCGGTCGGCATCGGCCAGACGCCCGAGGGCGGTTTCGCCCTCGCGGTCACCATGAACGTCCACATGACGGGGCTTTCCCAGGAAGACGCCGAGAAGGTCGTGAACGCGGCCCACGCCGTGTGTCCGTACTCGAACGCGACCCGCAACAACATCGAGGTGACGCTGGTCGTCACGACCTCCTAGGTCGTGGCCGGGCGCACGGATCCCGCCCCGGGATCCGTGCTACTTTCACTTCTGATGTCACGGTCCTCCGCCGCCTCCCGCTAACGGCCCGTAGAGTCGAATTTTCCCCGCCGGGGATTCCTCTACGCGGCCCCACGTCGCTCGACCTTCCGAGTAGCTGTCCGACGTGTCTTCAGCGGAGAACGCGCATGAACCTCCTCGATTGGGGCTACGGCCCCCTCTTCCACGAGGCCCTGCTGGGCCTCTCGAACCCCACCCTCGAGCCCGCGAGAGTCGTCACCGCGGCGCACGAGCTTTTCCGGGTCGTCGGCCCTCGAGGTGAGCGCGCGGCCGAGCTCGTCGGCCGCCTTCGCTACGCGAGCGAGGGGCCGCTCGACCTGCCCGTGCCCGGCGACTTCGTGGCCGTCCAGCCGGCGGACGATTCCCTGTCGCTCGTCCACCACGTCCTCCCGCGGCGCTCGCTCCTCACGCGGCGCGCCGCCGGCCGGGCCACGGCGGCGCAACCTCTCGCGGCCAACGTCGACCGGGCGCTCCTCGTGACCTCCCTCGACGCGGACTTCTCGATTCCGCGCCTCCAGCGCTACGCCGCGCTGGCTTCCGCCGCGAACGTTCCGTTCGCCATCCTGCTCACCAAGGCCGACGCGTGTCCCGACGTCACGCCATTCCGGGGCGCCGTGGCGCTCGCGTTTCCCGAGGCGGAGGTCTTCGTGGTGAGCGCGCCCGAAGGCCGTGGCCTTGCCGAGGTGCGGGGCCTCGTGCCGCCCGGACGCACTGTCGTGCTCCTCGGATCCTCGGGCGTCGGCAAGTCCACGCTTCTCAATGCCGTCGCGGGGCGGGACCTCATGGACGTGAGGGCCGTGCGCGACGACGGCACCGGCCGGCACGCCACCACACGGCGCGAGCTGTTCCGCCTGCCGGGGCTGGGCCTCGTGCTGGACGTCCCCGGCCTCCGCGAGGTGGGGCTCACGGGCACATCTCCCGAGCTTGCCGCGATCGAGGAGCTCGCGGCGGACTGCCGCTTCCGGGACTGCACCCACGGGGTCGAGCCCGGCTGCGCCGTGCGGCGCGCGGTCGAGGAGAACCGCCTCGACGCGGCGCTCGTCGAGCAGCACGAACGTCTGAAGCGGGAGGCGGAGTGGTTCGAGACCCGCTCGAGCGCCACGGCCGCGGTGGCCGAGAGGCTGCGTTACCGAAGGCTCATGGGCAAAAGCCGCCCCCCGAAGAAGATCCGGTTCGCGTAATAGACTCCCCCGTCGCCGGGCTCCACAAGGAGCCTCTTTCACACCACATCAAGGAGTTCCGATGAACAAGACCTCCCTCGTGAGCCTCGCCGTCGCCGCCCTCTGCGCGCTCCCCGTGTCCGCGCAGGACATGAAGACCCCGCGTCCGAGCCCGAAGGGTACCGTGATGCAGACCGTCGGCATCACCGACTTCACGGTGGCCTACAGCCGGCCGGGCGTGAAGGGCCGTGAGATCTGGGGCAAGCTCGTGCCGTTCGGCGAGGTGTGGCGCACGGGAGCGAACGAAGCCACGATCTTCGAGACGTCGACCGACATGAACGTGGGCGGCAAGCCCCTCCCGAAGGGCAAGTACAGCCTCCACACCATTCCGGGCAAGGACGAGTGGACGGTCATCTTCAACTCGGTTGCCGACCAGTGGGGCTCCTACAGCTACGACAAGGCGAAGGACGTCCTGCGCGTCATGGCCAAGCCCATGTCGAACCCCATGACCGAGAACCTCACGATCACGTTCGCCAACATGACCCAGGATTCCGCGGACCTCCTGATCGACTGGGAGAAGGTGCGGGTTTCGGTTCCCATCAAGCTCGACACCGTGAAGCTCACGATGGCCGAGATCGAGCGCGCGCTCGCCGCCGCGAAGGCCGACGACTGGAAGACGCCCCTGGCGGCCGCGCGTTTCGCGAACGACAACAAGATGACCGACAAGGCCACGGAGTGGCTCGACCGCTCGATCAAGGTGAAAGAGACCCCGGGCAATCTGTACGACAAGGCCAAGATGCAGTACGCCGCGGGCAAGAAGGACCTGGCCCTCGAGACGGCCAAGAAGGCGGCTGAGGCCGGCAAGGCCCAGAACGCCAGCAGCGGCATGATGCAGGCCATCGAAACCCTGTCCAAGGACATGGCCGCCGGCAAGAAGCTGTAGGACTCGGGGAACCCAGTGATGGGGTCCCATACCCGCGGCCCGGCGAAAGCCGGGCCGTTTTCTTTTCCGCTATCGTCCTTCGTCGAATGCACGCCGCGTCGCTCCTCCTCGCCGTCCTTCTCTTCGCGGAGCCCAAGCCGGTAAAGCTCCGGGCGTCCGCGCTGCTGGGTCCGCCGCTGCCACCCACGACGATGTCGGCGCCTCTCTACGAAAACGAGCGCTATGGCTTCTTCCTCGAGCCCCGCTTCCTCGTGTGCCGGAAGACCGATTCGAGCTGCCGCGCGATCGCGATGGTCTCGACGCTCAACGCGAAGCTGGGCTGCTACCCCTGCGATCTGAAGCCCGGCGACCCGGGCGTGCCGCGCCTCGCGGCGACCTGGGACTTCCGGGTGTTCGACACCGCCGCCTACGTGCCCATGCCCATCGTGGCCGCGGAACGGCGCTGGTTTCCGCGCCGCGTCACGTACGAGCCGCGGCGCGGCGCGTTCACGCTCTACCTGAATCCCGAGCTGCCCGAGCCGTTCGGCACGCGGCTCGAGATCCTCGTGCGCGACCTCGACGAGGCGTTCGATGCGAAGTGAGAGCTCGTACCTCGCTGCCGCGATCGAGGAAGCCCGGCTCGGCCTTGCCGAAGGCGGCATCCCCATCGGATCCGTGCTCGTTTCCGAGGGCCGCATCCTGGGCCGCGGCCACAACCGGCGCGTCCAGAGGGGCAGCGCCGTGCTGCACGGCGAGATGGACGCTCTCGAGAACGCGGGACGTCTCCCGGCGGGTGTCTATCGCGCGTCGACGCTCTACACCACGCTCTCCCCTTGCGCGATGTGCAGCGGCGCGATCGTGCTCTACGGCATTCCGCGCGTCATCGTGGGCGAGAACCGCACGTTCCTCGGCGAGGAGGAGTGGCTGCGGAGCCGCGGCGTGACCATCGAGGTCGTGGACGACGCGAGCTGTTTCGAGCTCATGACCCGGTTCATCGCGGAGAACCCCGGGCTCTGGAACGAAGACATCGGAGTCTAGATTCAGCGCGCCGGAGGCGTTTCCCGGCCCGGAGGGCGAACAAAATTCAGCGCGCCGGAGGCGTTTCCCGGCCCGGAGGGCTGATCAAAGCCGCGTTACCTGCCGGGAAGAGACGCGCAGCCGGTCGAGATCGCGGCTCTCTGCGGCGAGGTCTTCGAGCTCCCGCAGCGTGCTCACCGTGGACTCGCCCTCCCCCACCAGCTCCGAGAGCCGGCGGGAAACCTCCGACGGCGCCGTCAGCCCGGCGGACTCCTGCGCGAGGAGCTGCAGCGCCGACGTGAGCGTGTCGAGCTCCGTCTCGAGAGCGGCCCGGTTCTCGACCGACCGCTCGAGCGCGGCGGCGAGCTTCTCCTTCACCGCGAGCGTCTCCTGGTACTTCTTACGGAGGTTCGCGGGCGTGCCCTCGATCGCCGCCTTCGCCCGGAGCGATTCGATCTCGTGGTCGAGCGAGCGGTGATCCTGTCCGCCGAGCTCGTCGTACGACTGCAGGGCCACGAGGCGCGCGAGCGCGGTGTCGAGGAGCGCCTCGAGCTTCTCGTGCTGCTCCTCGACGAGCGGCCGCGACTCGGCGGAGAGCCGCGACGTGCTCCGCTCGATCTGAGCGGCGAGCTGCGTGAGCTTCTCGAAGACCCGCCGCCTTTCGGGCGCGAGCCGCGCGAGCTCTTCCTTGCGGGAGCGCACGGGGAGCCCCTCCTCTCCCTCACCGGCCTTGATCTCCGCCGACTTGCGGCGCAACCAGCGGAGCCGGCCGATCTGGGCATTGCCCACCAGGAACGGCAGCGTCACGCACTCGAGGCCCGCGAACACGAAGAGAGGCCAGGCCTCGCCGGCAAGGAGGGACAGACCCGCCGCCCCGGCGGCCAGGATCAACTGGTACTGGTTGAGGACCGCCTCTTTGAGGGTGAGCGGAAGGCTGTTCTCGGCAGGCGGCACAGTGCGAAGTCTACGAGGGGAGGTTCGAGCCCACGAGCCGGCGCCAGGTTTCGAGGAGGAGCCGGGACACTTCACCCGACGGCGGCTCGGCCGTGGGCGGGATGTCGACCCGGATACCGAACGCCTTGAGGCGGTTGAACGGATTGGCCGGATCCTCCGTGAGCACCTTCACGTCGGGGTTCGCGGGTCGGAAGCCGAACTCGAGCGCCCGCTGCTGGATCGGGACCGACAGCAGAAAGTCCCGGAGGTCCCGCGCCGCCTTCCGCTCCTCGGGCGTGACCCAGTCGCCCTTCAGGAACACGAACGGGTGGTTCGACCACAGCGTCGGCTTCGGGTAGTACACGGAGAGGTTGCCCCAGCGGCCCTGGGCATTCGCCATGTCGCCGATCGCGACGCTCTCGTAGTTCCAGATCGCGTCGTAGCGCGAGGGGCCGAAGAGAACCATGTCCTTCATGTACGTGCCGCTCGAGTTCCCGAACTTCCCGACGCCCGTCTCGAGCTCCTTGAGCCACTTCTGGAAGCCTTCGTCGAGAACGTCCTCGCTCTTCAGACCCGCGCTCTTCTGGTGATACGCATAAGCCATGAGAACGAGGGTCTGGAGACCCGAGTTGGAGCTGCTCGGCGCCGTGTGCCCGAGCTTCACGTAGCCCCACTCGGCCGGGCCGCCGAGGCCCAGCCAGCCCTTGGGGCTCGTCACGACGTCGTGGATCGCTCGGAAGCTCGTGGGGTCGCCGCCCGCCCGCGCGGCGAGCACCTTGGCCCGATCCTCCCAGGCGACCATGACGAGCGGCGTCACCACGAGCGGCTGCGGAGCGGCCTCGCCGTCGCGGTCGACGAGGGACGTTCCCTTCGAGAGCGCCCACTCGGCCTCGAGGAGGCCCACGGCGATCTCGTCGGCGGGGGACCACACCGTGGGCTTCTTCTTTCCTTCGGCGATCGCGCGAACCGACTCGATCGTGCCCATGCCCTCGAGGTTGACGGCGATGTCGGGGCGCACTTTCGCGAAGGCCTCGACGGCGGCCTTGAGCCACTTCTCCTTCTCCGTGGTGTAGATGAGGTTCACCGTGACCTTGGCTCCCTCGGTCCCCTTGGCACCCGGGTTCGACGCCGTGGATCCGCCAGGCGAAGAGCGCGGGATCCAGCCGTACTTCACGGCCGCGAAGCCGAGGAGGGAGAGGCCCACGGCCCCGAGGAGGACCTTTGCAGCGGGGGTCAGCTCTTTCGACATCTCGTCCTCATGTCCTCAGAAGAAGCTCGCGAGCTCGGCGTACACCGACCTGATGTTCTGCGTTGTCCCTTCGTAGAACGCTCCCCCGCCCGCCTCGGCCATCCGTTTCAGGGTTCCCGGATCGGCGCCCTTGCCGTAGGCGATGGTGAAGAGGCGCGGCGGCGCGAGCCCGCCCTTCCGCACGGCCCCTTCCTCCTCGCTGCCGCTCTCCTTTCGGAGCAGCGCAACGACCCGTTCGAGGTCGAGGCGCGAGTCTGTGTCCTTGCCGTCGGTGAGGAGCACGACGCCCCGGATGGCGCCCGGTGCCTCGTTGCCCGAAGGGGCCAGCGCGGCGGCGGCCGAGTCGTAGAGGGCCGTCCCCCCGCCCGCGAAGCTTTCGGCAATCGCAGACTTGAGCTTTTCGCGCGCGGTCGCGAGCGGCTCGTAGGCGGGGTTCACCCAGCGGGGCTGGCTCGAGAAGAGGAGCACGCGCACCTGGTCCTTCGCGGGGAGGCTGTCGAGAAAGACGAGCGCACCGGCCTTGGCCTCGGCGAGCGCATCGCCCTTCATGGAGCCCGAGACGTCGAGCACGAACGTCACACAGACCGGCTTCTTCACGTCCTCGAAGGAATCCAGGATCCGGCGCGTCACGGCTACGGGCGGATTGGGGAGCACGTTCTGCGGCTCCCTGGGGTCCAGACCGTGCGCGGCATCGAGCGGAGCCGAGAGGGGGATCGAGGGATCCGCCGGGCGATAGCCGAACTTCGTCATGGCGAGCGTCTGCCGCTCGGGCGCGAGGAGGAACTTCCGGAAGCTCTCGGCGGCCTCGCGGATCTCCGGGGTGACCCCCGGCAGATCCAGGATCGCGTAGGGGTTGTCGCACCAGAAGGTGCCTTCCTTCGGATACAGCGCCACGATGGGGAAGGCCTGCCCCGGCGTCTTGCCGTCGACGTAGCTCTCGGCGACGAGGTTCTCGTAGAGCACGGCCGCCGAGAGGTACTCGGGGCCGCGCGTCCGCATCTTGTCGGCGAAGAAGCCCGTCGAGCGGCCGTAGTGGACGATCGCGCTCTCGAGCTGCTTCACGAAGGACGAGGCCCTGTCCACGTCTTCGAGCGTGAGATCGCGCGTCTTGCCCGCGCCGGCGTACGTCGCCGCGAGGAGCGAGATCGCCCCCGAGTTCGAGAACAGGGGATGCGTATGGCCGAGCTTGAAGTCGCCCCACTGAGGCTTGCCGAAGCGGCTCCAGCCGCCTTCCGTCACGGCGAGATCGGCGAGGTCCTTCCAGCCGAGCTTCTTCTCGGGCCACCCGAGCGCCCGGGCCATGGGCTCCCACATCGCGATGACGACGGGCGTCAGAAGCAGCGGCTGCGCATCGGCCACCACGGCGGAGCCGGCTCCGAGGGCACCGGGCCGCTCGGCCCAGCGGGCGTTCAGAACGTCCACGAGCACCGACGAGGCGGGGGACCACACGTGGAGGTCGCTCTCGCCGGAGAGGATCGGCTCGAGCGGCTCGGCCGAGCCCTCGGCCCTCGCCTCGACGTGGATCGGCCTGCCCGCCGCCGTCTTGACGCCCGCGGCGTGAAAGGCCGCGATCGCCTCGGTGAGGAACGCCTTCTTCTCCGACCCGTACGACATGCGGACGACGACGGCATTCGCGGGCACGGGGTCGGCACCACCACGGGCCGGCCCCTCGGCCTTCCGGCAGCCGGCCAGGAGAAGAACGGGGAGGGCGAGAAGGAGCGCTCGTCTCATGCCCCTCAAGATGCGCAGCGCGCGTGAAATGCGCATGAAGTGTGTGAAGAAGCGCTGGACCGCTGGTTCGGATAACCTCTCAGAAAGAGATGATCATCATCCCCGTCGGCCAGGCCGATTCCGAGGTGCGGCGCTGGCCGTGGATCACGCTCTCCCTCGTGGTCCTGAACATCCTCATCTTCCTGGGCACCCACCTCACGGAACGCGACCTCGACGCGAAGATCGAGGCGAAGGGCCGCGAGACCTACAAGTACCTCACGACCCATCCCTACCTGACGCCGCCTCAGGCATTCCTCACGCTCCTCGGCCCCGAGAGCTCGGAAATGCTCCAGAGGGAGATCCAGTCGATCCGCGAGGAGGTGCGTCGAGAGAGCACTCTGGCCGAGATCCCCAAGAGCGAGCAGCAGGAGCTGAACCGGCTCGGCGGCGAGCTGCAGGCCCTTCTCGACGAACGGCCGTCGGTGCGGTTCGGCTACGTCCCGGCCGACCCGCATGCCGATCGGCTCATCTCGTCCATGTTCATGCACGGAGGGTTCTCGCACCTCGCGGGCAACATGCTCTTTCTGCTGCTCCTCGGGCCGTTCCTCGAGGACGTGTGGGGACGGCTGCTCTATCCGGCCTTCTACCTCGTCTCGGGCATCGTGGCCGCCCTCGCGCACGCCGCGACCGACCAGGGGTCCTTCATCCCGCTCATCGGCGCGTCCGGCGCGATCGCGGGCGTCATGGGCGCGTTCCTCGTGCGACTCGGCACCTCGCGCATCCGCTTCCTCTGCATCCCCATCGTCTTCATTCCCACGTGGCGCTTCTCGTTCCACATTCCCGCGTTCATCGTGCTGCCGGCCTGGTTCATCGAGCAGCTCGCGTACGCGAAGTGGGTCCCCGACGCGCCGGTCGCGTGGTGGGCCCACGTGGGGGGCTTCGCGTTCGGCGTCATCGTCGCCCTCGTCGTGAAGGCCGTGCGCGTGGAGGAGAAGGTCATCCAGCCCTCGATCGAGAAGGAGATCTCCTGGGAGGCCGATCCGGGTCTCCAGCGGGCCATCGACGCCCGCGCCTCCGGCGACTTCGACCGGGCGCGACGGGAGCTCTCGAAGGTGCTCGCCGGGCGGCCGAACGACGTGGATGCCTGGCGCAACCTCTTCGACACGGCCGTGGCCCAGGGCGACGGCGCGGAGGCCGCGCGGGCCGCGCAGCGCATGCTCGACCTCTACCGCGGGATGAACGAGGCCACGCTCGTCTCGCAGTCGATCGACGAGGCTTTCAAGCACGCGCGCCATCACCTCTCGCCCCGCTACCTCCTCTCGGCCGCGGCCGAGAGAGAGCGGCAGGCGATGCCCGAGGCGGCCTGGGACCTGTACCAGATGCTGGTCGAGCGGCACGTCGACGACCCCATGGTCCTCAAGGCCCTCGCCCGCATGGCCGAGCTCCGGCATCAGTGGGGCCGTCCCGAGGAAGCGCGCCGCATCGTGGACTTCGCCCTCGCGCATCCAGCCTGCGACGCAGGCTGGCGGAAGCGGCTCGAGCCTCTCAGGGACGGCGCTGCGAGTCCGGGCGCCCGGCTCTTCGTGCCGCCCCCGGCGCTCATCCTCCCGGCGCTCGGCACGAAGCCCGTCGCCGTGCTGGCCAAAGCGCCCGACCCGCTCCGCTCGACGGACAGCTACGAGAGACCGCTGGGTCCGGTCGCGCCCCCGCCAACGCCCCAACCCGCGCCTGAGGACGAAGAGTTCACAATCGAGAGGTTTTGAACAGCGACACGTTTGGCTCCGCCCCTGCGGGGCTGCGCACCTTCACGCGCCTCTCGCACCTGCAGTGCACGCGCTGCAACGCCGTCGACGACCCGTTCGCGCTCCGCAACGTCTGCACCCGCTGCCAGGGTCCTCTGTACGCGCGCTACCGGTTGGAGCCCCTCTCGCGCGACTCCTCCGCCGGCCGGAGCCGGGGCATGTGGCGCTGGCACGAGATGATGCCGGCCCGCTCGCCGGAAGAGATCGTGTCGCTCGGAGAAGGCGGCACACCGTTGCTCTCCACTCCACGCCTCGGGGCGACGCTCGGTCTCTCGCGGCTCTTCGTGAAGGAGGAGGGCGGAAACCCCTCGGGCTCCTTCAAGGCGCGCGGCCTTTCGGCAGCAGTCACCTGTGCCAAGGCCCGCGGCGCGAAAGGCTTCGCCGTGCCCACGGCCGGCAACGCCGGAGGCGCCCTCGCGGCCTACGCGGCGCGGGCCGGTATGCCGGCTCACGTCTTCATGCCGAAGGACACCCCGCCGCTCTTCGCGGTCGAATGCGCCACCTACGGCGCGCACGTGACCCTCGTGGACGGGCTCATCGACCGCTGCGGCGAGCTCGCGCGCGCCCTCGTGGCCGAATCGGGCGGCGCGCTCTTCGA
>CAZXSG010000018.1:0-14365 GCA_964643185.1 uncultured Holophagales bacterium | reverse complement strand
CCTTGGTGCCGCCGGACTTCGAGATCACGAGCGTGAGCGTCGTCGCGAAGCCCCCGTGGGCGGCGATGCGGAAGAGCTCGCGCTGCATGCCGTCGGGGTCGGAGTTGTCGAAGAAGAACGCCTTCATGCGGTCGCCCACCGTGGTGAGGGCGTCGGCCACGAGCTGCGGACCCAGCGCCGAGCCGCCGATGCCCACGACGAGCACGTTGCGGAACACGGGCGCGCGCTCGGGGCGCACGTGTCCCGCGTGGACGGCGGCGACGAAGGCTTTCATGCGCGCGTGCGTCTCGCGGATCGCGCGTCCCTCCGCCTCGGGGGCGAGCTCCGGCGCGCGCAACCAGTAGTGGCCGACCATGCGGTTCTCGTCGGGGTTCGCGATGGCGCCCTTCTCGAGCGCGTCCATGGCGTCGAACGCCTTCGGGAAAGCACCGGCCACGAGCTCGTGGCCGGTGAACGCGTCGTCGTCGAGCGAGGTCTTCGAAAGGTCCACGGTGAGACCCAGGCTCGGCAGACCCAGAGTCAGCTTGCGGTAACGGTCCCAGCTCATCGCGCGTACCTCGTCCTTCCCGTGATGCGGTGCCCGCGGAGTCTATTGCTCTCCGGCGCTATTCTTCGGCGCGAGAGCCCCTCCATGCCGGCATTCGAACCCCGCTTCACGATCACGAATTCGATCACGATGGCGCTCACCGGGATCGAGCGAGCCCGTGGCTTTCTCGAGGCGGCAACGCTTTCGGACGCGTGGATCGAGCGCATGAGCCAACGAGCGCTGCTCCTCGAGGCGCACCACACGACCCACATCGAGGGCACGCAGCTCACGCTGGACGAGGCCGAGCGGGTTTGGGCCGGCGAGACGGTGGAAGGTGCGAGCAAGGACGACGTTCGCGAGCTGCTGAATTACCGGGATGCGTTCGAGCTGGTGGCCGAGTACCTGGCGAGCGGCGAGCCGATCACGGAGGGGTTGATTCGCGAGATCCACAAGCGGCTGGTGACGGGCGTCCGCGGGGGCACGGCGCAGCCGGGGAGCTATCGAGCGATTCAGAATTTCGTGGCGAACAGCGCGACACGAGAGGTCATCTACACCCCGCCACCTCCAGAGCAGGTGGCGCCCATGATGCGCGAGCTGGTCGAGTGGCTGCGGGGCGAGCCGGAGATCCATCCGGTGCTCATCTCCGGGATCGCGCAGTTCCAGCTCGTGCACATCCACCCCTTCGTCGACGGCAACGGGCGGACCTCGAGGCTGCTCTCGACGCTCTGCCTGTATCGCGCGGGCTACGACTTCAAGCGCCTCTTCACGCTCAGCGAGCTCTACGACCGCGACAGGAACGCGTTCTACGCGGCGCTGCAGCGTGTGCGGGAGCGGGACCTGGACTTGACCGGGTGGCTCGAGTATTTCGCGGGAGGGCTCAAGCAGCAGCTCGAAGAGGTGAAGAGCCGAGGGACATCGGTGATCCTCGCAGACGTCCAGGCCCGGGACCACGGTCTCGGAGTACGGCAGGCCGCGGTGCTCGCGGCGATCCACGAGCAGCGCACGATCTCGCTGAGTGCACTGGAGCCTCTCTTTCCCGAGGTCGGACGACGGTCCCTTCAGCGTGATCTGAAAGCCCTCCTCGCGAAGGGGTTGATCCGAGAGACGACGATTCCGACCGACCCGAACCGCTCGTATGCACCGGCCCTCGATCGACCGAGGGCCGGCCTCAAGGGAACGGGGAGCTATGACAAGCTGTGACACCGAGCTGTGACAAGCTGTGACACCAGGGGCTAACTCATTGATAAGAAGAGCGTTACAGTGCGATCCTGCATGAAGTCCAGCCGGGGCTATTCTCAGACCAACGAAAAGAGGGACGAGCATGGCGAGAGCGCGGAAGAAGGCTGAGGGTGGCGATGTCGCCCTGGGGATCGACCTCGGGGGCACGAAGATCCTGGCCGGCGTCGTGGGAGGTCCGTCCGAGGTGCTCGGACGCGGCAAGACGAAGACGCCCTTCGCCGGAACGGGCGAGGACCTCACGAAGGCCCTCCTCGAGGCCATCGACCAGGCGCTCGCGGCCGCCGGGAAGACGCGGCACGACGTGGGCGCCCTCGGCGTCGCGGCGCCCGGCCCGCTCGACTCCTCGCGGGGCGTGCTCCTCCGCGCCAACAACCTGGCGGTCGAGAACTTCTCGGCGATCGACGCTCTCGGACCGCACTTCCCGGGGGTCTCCGAGGTGAAGCTCGAGAACGACGTGCGGCTCGCGGCCTACGGCGAGGCGCACCTCGGTGCGGGCAAGGGCGTCCGCTCGATGGTCGCGATGTGGGTCGGGACCGGTCTCGGCGGCGCCGTGCTCTTCGACGGCAAGCTCTGGACGGGCCGCAACCGCAACGCCGGCGAGATCGGTCAGATCAACGTCGACATCCGGCGGGCCAAGCCGGGCCTCTCCGACGGGACCCTCGAGAACGTGGCGGCCAAGGTGGGAATGACGCGCTGGCTGCGCGAAAAGATCGAGGACGGCGGGAAGACCAGCCTCAAGAAGGTCGTCGCCCGCAAGGACGTGCGCCTCAAGACGTCGGATCTCGTCGCGGCGCTGCGCGAAGGGGACGAGCTCGCCGAGCGGGCCGTGGCCCGCTCGGCCAAGGCCGTGGGCCTCGCGATCGCGAACATCTTCAACGTTCTGTCGCCCGACCTCTTCGTGCTGGGCGGCGGCATCGTGGTCGACCTCGGCGCGAGCTACGTCGAGGAGGTCACGGAGTGGGCCCGGAAGTTCGCGTTCACGCAGGAGCTGGGCGACGTGCAGATCGCCGTCGCGGCCCTCGGGGACGACGCCGGCATCCTGGGCGCGGCGCTCTCCGGGCGGGAGTGGACCCTACTCCGGAGCCAGCAGCACCGCGCGAGCCGCTTCGGCCTTGAGCGGCTCGGCGAACAGGAAGCCCTGGCCGAACGGGCAGCCGAGCGCGCGCAGCGCGTCGAGGTGCTCTTCCGTCTCGATGCCCTCGGCGATGGCCGAGAGGCTGAGCCGCTTGGCGAGCTCCACGATCACGCGGACGATCTCGGCCTCCTTCACGCCCTCGAGGCGGCGCAGGAAGCTGCGGTCGATCTTGAGCTTGTCGAGCGGCAGCCGCCGGAGGTGGCCGAGGGACGAATAGCCGGTGCCGAAGTCGTCCAGCGAGATGGCGATGCCCCGCACCCTCAGCGACTCGAGCGTGCGGATCGCGCGATCGGTGTTCTCGAGCACCGCGCTTTCGGTCACCTCGAGGACGAGCGCGTTCCCCGCGAGGCCCGACTGGGCAAGGGCCTCGTCGACCATGGCGAGGAGGCCGCGATCGGCCGGCTGCCGCTGGGAGGGGTTCACGGTCGTCGGGCGGGAGGGCCGGAGCCCGCGGAGCTGCCGGTGACCCTGGAGCGCGGTGCGCGGGCGGGGGGGGCCGAGCGGCACGAGGAGGCCGTTGTCTTCCACCGGGGGGACGAACTCGACCGGGGAGACGAGCCCGCGCACGGGATGCATCCAGCGCACGAGAGCCTCGAAGCCCGCGATCCGCCGCGTCTCGAGCGCGACGATGGGCTGGTAGACCACGAAGAACTCGTCCCGCTCGAGGGCCTGGCGGAGATCCGATTCGAGCGCGAACACGGCCAGCGCGCGCTGCCGCATCTTCTCGTCGAAGAGCACGGCGCGTCCGCGCCCGGCGGCCTTGGCGCGGTACATCGCAGTGTCCGCGTCGCGCAGGAGCGAGAGCGGGGTCTCGTCGCGCAGGCCGCCGAGCGCGATGCCGATGCTGGCGCCCACGTACGCCGTGCGGCCCTCCACGAGGAACCCGGGCTCGAAGGCCTTGAGGACACGGTCCGCGACGGCCAGCGCCTCCTCGGCGGAGGTCGCGTCCTCCACGAGGATGCAGAACTCGTCGCCGCCGAGACGCGCCACGGTGTCCTCGTCGCGCACCGCGCTCTGGAGGCGTTGACCGGCCTCCACGAGGAGGTTGTCTCCGGCCGCGTGCCCGAGACCGTCGTTGATGAGCTTGAAGCGGTCGATGTCCACGAAGAGCACGGCCTGCAGCAGCTTTTGCCGGCGGGCGCGCTGGAGCGCGTGCTCGAGCCGGTTCTGGAAGAGCGTGCGGTTCGCGAGGCCGGTGAGAACGTCGTGCAGCGCGTCCCACTGGAGCCGCTGCTCGGCGTGCTTGCGCTCCGTGATGTCCACGGCGGTCCCCTGGATGATGCCGCCGGGCGCACCCGGCTCGGGGACGAGAGAGAGGTTCTCGAGGATCCACACCTCGCGCCCGTCGGCCCTCTCGAACCGCCGTTCGAGGTTGCGGAGCGTGCCGTGCTCGTCGAGCCGGAGGAGCAGCGCCTCGCGTTCGGCGTCGTTGGGGACGAAGTCCCCGGCTCCGCGCTCGAGGACGTCTTCGGGGGTCTGGAACCCCAGGAGGCGCGCGAACGACTCGTTGCCGGAGAGTACGAGGCCCGCGCGGTTCATCCGGTAGACGGCGGCCAGATTCCGCTCGAAGAGGAAACGGTAGCGCTCCTCGGAGGCCCGGCGCTCCTCGACCTCGATCTTCAGGGCCTCGACCGCGCTCCGGAGCTCGTCGGTGCGCTCCTCGACCTCTTTCTCGAGGGCGTCCTTGGCGGTCCGGATCTCGCTTTCGAGGCGCTTTCTTTCCGTGATGTCCGAAGAGACCGTCACGACGGCCAGCGGCTCGCCGTTCGCGTCGAGGAGCACGTCCGAAAGGAGGTGCACCGGGTACTGTGTGCCGTCCTTGCGGCAGTTCGTCGACTCGCGGCTCCAGCGGCGCAGCGTGCGAAGGACGTCGCTCTTGAGCGGCTTGCGAACGCCGGGGGGCGCGAAGAGGCCCACGTCCTTGCCGAGGATCTCCTCGGTGGTGCCGCCCCACATCTGGGCCGCCGCGTCGTTCACGAAGAAGATGCGGCCCGTCGCGTCGGTGATGGTCAGGCCGAGCTGCATCGTCTGCACGGCCTTGCGGAGAAGCCGCAGGCCGAGGCCCAGCGCGGAGTCGTCGCCGGAGGGGAGAGAGCGCGGAAGGGCAACGGATGCCCTGCGTTGGTGGGGCGCTTCGGGAGCTGGGCCTGGCACGGCCTCCGGCGGGGGAGGCCGGTGGCCTTCGGGCTCTTCGGGCGCGGGATCGCTCATCCGGGAGCGGGATCTTAGATCGTCGGGCAAAACGATAGGATCGAGGGAATGCCCGTCAGATCGAATCCCGTCCGGGCAAAGGTCTACGACCGCGCCTATTTCGACCGCTGGTACCGGCGCGTCCGCGTCCACACCGAGGACGAGGTCGTGCGCAAGGCCGCGTTCGCCGTGGGGCTCGCCGAGCACGTGCTCGCGCGTCCCGTGCGCAACGTGCTCGACGTGGGCTGTGGCGAGGCCGTGCTCGGCTCGGCCCTTCGGGCGGCGCGGCCCGAGATCGCGTACGTGGGCCTGGACCCGAGCGAGTACGTCGTCGCGACGTTCGGGGAGAGCCATGGCGTCCGCCGGGCCACGTTCGGCGCGCTCGCGGCCGTGGAGCTGCCCGGGCCGTTCGATCTCATCGTCTGCTCGGACGTTCTGCATTACGTTGAGAGGAAGGAGATCGAGACGGGCCTCGCGGCTCTGGTGAAGCTCCTTTCGGGGGTGGCGCTCCTCGAGGTGCTGGCCATCGAGGACGATCCCGTGGGCGATCGCATGGGGTTCCATCTCCGGCCGGCGAGCTTCTACAGGCGCCTCTTCCGGGACGCGGGGCTCGTGCCCCTGGGCATGCAGGCCTATGCCCTTCCCGAGGTGGCCACGACGCTCCCTGCCCTGTCCGTGAGCCGCTGAATGAACCAGGAAGGCCTCCGGGTCGTATCATTTCCAGCGGAGGGGCTTCGCGCCGCAAGCCAGCGCCCATGCAGAGTCACGTCATCCATGTCTCCCTCGTCGACTACGTCAACGCCTGGCCGGTGACGTGGGGCTTCCTGCGCGGTGCGGTCGACGGCGTCGAGAAGATCACCGACATCCCTTCGGCCTGCGCCGAACGGCTGGCGCGTGGCGAGGTGGACGCGGGGCTCATCCCGGCCGTGGAGGCCGCGCGGATCCCGGGCCTGCGCATCGTGAGAGGAGTGGGCATCGCCTCCCGCGACCGCGTCCGCAGCGTGCTCCTCTGCAGCCGCCAACCCCTCGAGGAGGCGCGCACCGTCGCCCTCGACGCCTCGTCGCGCTCCTCGGCCGCGATGGTCCAGGTGCTCTTCCAGGATCTCTACGGACGGCGCCCCGAGTTCCACCCGGCGCATCCCGACCTCCCCGAGATGCTCCGCACGCACGACGCGGCGCTCCTCATCGGCGACCCCGCCCTCAAGGCCGACCTCTCGGGACTCCACGTGCTGGATCTGGCCGAGGCCTGGAACCGGCTCACGGGGCTGCCGTTCGTGTTCGCCGTGTGGGCCGTGCGGCCCGACGTCTCCCCCGAGGCATTCCTCTGGTCGCGTGACTACGGCAAGCGTCACATGCCCGAGATCCTCGACGCCGCCGAGCGGCGCACCGGCCTGTCGCGCGCGCTCCTCGCCGAGTACCTCGACGGCAACCTGCGCCACGACCTCGAGGAGCAGGAAGAGCGCGGCCTGGCCGAGTTCTACCGCCGGGCGTTCCGCATCGGGCTCATCCCGTCGCCGGACTTGCCGCCGTTCGCCGGCGTCCCCCTCGTGCCGAAGAGACAGGGATGACCATCGAGGTTCTCCCCGCGCGCGTTCCTTTGGCTCCGCCCGTTCCGGGCTGCGCACCTGCCGTTCGTGGCATCGGCGGCTCGTCGCGCGTGTCGGAGATCCTGCGCCGCGTGCGCGGGGGAGAGCGCCTCTCCCATCCCGAGGCGGTCACGCTCCTCGAGGACGCCACGCTGCTCGAGCTGGGCGACGCGGCGTTCGAAGCGCGCGTGCGCCACAACGGCGACCGAGTCGTCACGTACCAGATCGACCGCAACATCAACTACACGAACGTCTGCGTGTACCGCTGTGCGTTCTGCGCCTTCTACCGCAAGAAGGGCGACTCCGACACGTACGTCCTCTCGCACGAGGAGATCGGCCGCAAGGTCGAAGAGACGCTCGCGCTCGGCGGGACGGGCGTGCTCCTCCAGGGCGGCATCAACGGCGATCTGCCGTTCTCGTTCTACGAGGAGATGCTGGGCTTTCTGAAAGAGAAGTACCCGTCGATCCACCGCCACTGCTTCTCGGCACCTGAGATCTGGTTCCTCGCCAAGCGCGAGAAGCTCCCGGTGCGCGAGGTGCTCACGCGCCTCGCCGCGGCCGGGCTCATGAGCGTGCCCGGAGGCGGTGCCGAGGTGCTCGACGACGACGTGCGGAGGCGCATCGTCGCGCTCACGAAGGCCCCCACGGCTCGCTGGGCCGAGGTGCATGCCGAGTCGCACCGCATCGGGCTGCCCACCACCGCGACGATGATGTTCGGCGTCGGCGAAACGTACGCGCAGCGCGTCAACCACCTCGACGTCGTGCGCCGCGTGCAGGATGAGGCGATCTCCGAGGAAAAGCCCGAGCGCTTCACGTCGTTCATCCCGTGGACGTTCCAGGAAGAGAACACCGAGCTCGACGGCAAGGTCGAGACGGCGGGTGGGCACGAGTACCTGCGCATGCTCGCGCTCTCGCGCCTCTACCTCGACAACGTGAAGCACGTCCAGGGCTCCTGGCTCACGCAGGGCACCAAGATCGGCCAGACGTCGATCCTGTTCGGGGCCGACGACCTGGGCTCGATCATGATCGAGGAGAACGTGGTCGCGGCCGCGGGCTCGCACAACCGCACGAGCGTCGCCGAGCTGACCCGACTCATCGAGGACGCGGGCTTCTCGGCGAAGCAGCGTGGCAGCGTCTATGACCGCTGCCACGAGATCTGCTGCCGTGACCTCAACGCCCCCGGAAGGGCGCGGAGCGCCGGAGGGTCTGGGAACCCATCAGTGGGTTCCCAGGATCTTTAGAGCTTCTCCGAGATGCTCTTCGCCTGAAGGAACAGGCCGAGGTAGTCCCTTCCGCCGGCCTTGCTGTCCGTTCCCGACATGTTGAAGCCGCCGAACGGATGGACGCCCACCATGGCGCCCGTGCACTTGCGGTTGATGTAGAGGTTCCCGCAGAAGAGGCGTTCCTTGGCCTGGGCGATGCGGTAGCGGTCGCGGCCGAAGTAGGCCCCCGTGAGGCCGTACTCGCTGTCGTTCGCGAGCGCGAGCGCGTTCTCGAAGTCCTTGGCCTCCGTGATCGCGAGAACGGGTCCGAAGATCTCCTCGCGGAAGATGCGGTGGCTGGCCTTCACGTTCGCGAACACGGTGGGGCGGATGAAGTTTCCCACCTTGCCGTCGGTCTGGCCGCCCGCCACGAGCTTCGCTTCCTTCTTGCCGATCTCGATGTACTCGCTGACCGACTTGAACTGCTTCTGCGAGGCCACGGCGCCCATGTAGTTGGAGCCGTCGCGCGTGTTGCCCATGGTGCGCTTCTCGGTCTCGGCGGCGACGGCGTCCACGAACTTCTTGTAGAGCTTCGTGTGCACGATCGCGCGGGAGCAGGCCGAGCACTTCTGGCCCTGGAAGCCGAACGCCGAGTTCACGACCTGGAGCACGGCGTCGTGGAAGTCCGCGTCCTCGTCGACGACGATGAAGTCCTTGCCGCCCATCTCGAGAACCACGCGCTTCAGCCAGAGCTGCCCGGGCGCGACCTTCGCGGCCTTCTCGTTGATGCCGATGCCCACGGCCTTCGAGCCGGTGAACGAGATGAACCGCGTGTCCTTGTGCTCCACGAGGAAGTCGCCCACGTCGGCGCCGGGGCCCGGCAGGAAGTTCAGGATGCCGTCGGGAACGCCGGCCTCCTCCATGAGCTCGAACGCGCGCCACGCGATGAGCGGTGTATCGGAAGCGGGCTTGAGGTTGACGGCGTTGCCCGTGACGACGGCTGCGACGGCCATGCCGAGGCAGATCGCAAGCGGGAAGTTCCAGGGCGGAATGACGGCGCCGACACCGAGCGGCACGTAGAGCGTCTGCGGGTACTCGCCGCGGAGCGGGGTCGTGGGGATGTCGCCGCCCCAGCGCAGCATCTCGCGCGCGTAAAACTCCAGGAAGTCGATTGCCTCGGCGGTCTCGACGTCGGCCTCGGGCCAGGACTTCCCGATCTCGAAGACCATCGTGGCCGAGAACTCGTGCTTCCTTTCGCGCAGACGGCGCGCGGCGCGGAGCAGCACCGTCGCGCGCTCGCGCACCGGCACGCGGGCCCACGCGGGCTGGGCCTTCAGCGCGACATCGAGGGCCTTCTGGGCCTCGACGCGGCTCGCCAGGTGATGGCGCGCGAGCACCTGGGAGCGCTCGGCCGGGTTCGTCGTGTCGAGCAGCTTGCCGGTCTTGACGCGGCGCCCGCCGATGACGAGCGGCACCTCTTCGCCGAAGCGCTTTTCCACCGCGGTGAGCGCGGTTTCGAACGCGGCGCGAACGGGGGCCTGTGAAAAATCGGTGAAGGGTTCGGTGCGGTAGTCCTCGAGCATGAACGGATTCTAGGTCGAGGCCTCGCCTTCGCCCTCTTCGGCGTTCAGACGGTCGATCTCGGACCACAGGTCCGAGAGGTCGAGCGTGAGGCCGTCACAACCGGGAGTCGTGACCGTACCGTCGGTCGCGCCGAGCGCCGACACGTAGCGGCCGTCCGCTCCCAGCTCGAAGATCTCGAGCGTCCGCAGGCCCGGGTCCACGATCCAGTACCACCGCACCCCGAACGCCGCGTAGTCCTCGGGCTTTTCGATGCGGTCGCGCCGGCCGTCTTTCGGGCTGGGGGACACGACCTCCACCACGATGTCGGGAGGCAGGCGGTTGAGCCCGCGTCGCGGAGGCACCGTGCCTCCGGGCAGAAACACGGAGACGTCGGGCTTGCGGCCACGTGCGGCCCGCACGCCGTACTTCGCCTCCGAGCCGAAGACGAACCCTCGTTTGCCGAGCCACGTATGGAAGGCGAAGGCGAGCCACACCACGACGGTTTCGTGGGTGTTGTCGGGCCTTTCCTCCTCCGTGAGGACTCCGTCGACGAGCTCGCCAGAGACGTCCTCGTCGAGATCCGCCCACTCGTCGGGAGTGAGAACCTCCGCGAGGAGCGCGGCGGCAGCGACACCCATGGCAAAAAGCCTAGCACCGCCCGCCGGTTTAGGATGCGCGGCCATGACCGTTGAAGAGCTGAATCAGAAGATCGCGAGCGGAGAGACTCCCTGCGTCCTCGACGTGCGGGAAGCGTGGGAGCTCGATACCGCGCGCTACCCGTTCGACGTCGTCCACATCCCGATGGGCTCGATCAGGGAGCGCGCTTCCGAGCTGCCGAAAGACCGCGAGATCGTCTGCGCCTGCCGGAGCGGCGGACGCAGCGCGCAGGTCGTGGCGTTCCTGAACGGCCAGGGCTATTCCGCGGTGAACCTCGACGGCGGAATCCTGGCCTGGTCCGCGCGGATCGATCCCTCGATCCCGAGGTACTGAAGGCGAGCGAAGCGGTTTCGCCTATGCCGTGAATGCCCCTTTCACGAGGCCGGCCGGCAAGCCGCTCGGGACCTCGCCTTTCGTGGCGTAGAGGTAGAGGCCCGTGCGGAAGATGCCCGTGAGCGCGGCCGAGAGGATCGCGACGCCGAGCCACCACAGGATCATGATTCCGAGGCCGACCACCACGCCGATTCCATCGAAGAGAACTCCGCCCAGGATCGGGAACGCCACCGCGGGAATCGAGATCAGGAACGAGACGAGGCCGACGCCGACGTGGGCCGTGAGCGCCTCGCCCCAGGTCGCCTTCACGAGCCGCGTGGACTGCTTGATGGACTCGCCCAGCGAGCGCTTCTCGAAGATGAGCACGGGCACGATGAAGAACGTGGCGATGCTCCAGGCGGCGCCGAGGAGCCCCTTCAGGATGTCGCCGAGGCCCTTCATGCGGTCCGCGATGACCTGGAGGATCACCCCGACGGTGGCCGACACGGCCGCCCACATCGCGATCGCGCCCAGGTTGTCCATGGCGGCCTTGAACCCGTCCGCGGTGACGGGATCGCCACCCTCCATCCGGATCCGGGCGCAGGCCACGAGCGCCGTGTTGAAGAAGAGCACGATGAACCAGCTCACGAAGTACCACACGAAGAGCGCGGCGTAGCCGAGGACCTGGGCGCTCTGGTCCAGCCCCTCTTCCCGCGCGATGGCCGCGAAGAAGCCGGTCACCCAGCCCCCGAACGCGAGGAGCAGGAACGCGACGACGGTGAACGTGCCCGAGAGGATCGGGAACAGGAGGATCTCCTTGTCCTTCTTGAGCACCTCGAGCGAGGCCTTGAAGATCTCGAAGCTGCGCGAAATCGCGTTCATCTGAACTCCTTCGTGAAGATGGACCATTCTAGGCGGGACCGCGGCCTGCTTGACGGGACGGGGGTGGGTCACGATAATCCCCGGTCCCCGCGCTGGGGGATCGTCCAATGGTAGGACTGCAGTCTCTGGATCTGCCTATCGGGGTTCGAATCCCTGTCCCCCAGCCATACATTTAGTTTTCTCGGGGTTTCTCGATCCCCCGAACCCCCACCGGGGAAGAGAACCTCAGAACCGCCAGGAGCCGCTCACCGAAGACGGCCGCGCACGCGGCACCGGTGATGTCGGCCACGAGGTCCCAAGGGTCCGAGTCGCGATTTGGCGTGAACGTCTGGTGGAACTCGTCGACGAGGCCGTAGACGGCACCGAGAAGGAGCACGATGAGGACCGTTCGCGTGCGGCTCCAGCCCTCACCCCATCGAGCCGCGCGGACCGTGAAGAGGCCGATCAGAAAGAAATAGCCCGCGTGAACGAGCTTGTCCCCGTTTGGGATGTCGAACGCGAAGGCCGGCAACGCAGGCAGAGACGATTGCGCCGAGAGCCAGGCCTGCAGGAGGAGCAGGGCCGCGACCGGGCTCCAATAGAGGATCCGCTGTCCCGCGCTCAATCAGGACGCCTGGCGCCCGGCGAACTCCCGGATCCGGTCGAGCGACCTCTCCCGGCCGAGGAGTACCAGCACGTCGAAGAGGGGGGGCGAAGCGGCCGACCCGGTCACCGCGAGCCGGATGGGCTGCGCGATCTTTCCGAGACCGAGCCCTTCTTTCCCGGCGAAATCGCGTGCCGAAGCCTCGAGCGCCGTGTGCGTGAACTCGGCCAGGGCCTCGAACTCCATGGCAATCGCGAGAAGCCGTCGCGCGGTCTCGGCCCCTCCGAGCTTCTTCTCCGCGGCCGGATCCACGGCGATGCTGCCGGAACCGTAAATCGCGAGACCTTCCGAGAGCTCCACGAGCGTCTTTGCGCGCGATTTATGGAGGGCGATGGCCGAAAGGAGGAGGTCGTCTCCCGCCTCGGGAAGGGGGAACTCCCGCAGGAGCTCGAGGAGCCGCTCGTTGGACGTATCCACCAGGTACTGGCCGTTGAGCCACGCGAGCTTCTCGTGGTCGAAGCGCGACGGGCTCGGCCCGAGACGCTCGAGGGAGAAGAGCGCGGTCATCTCCTCTTTCGTCATGCGCTCTTTGTCGTCCCCCGGGGACCAACCCAGGAGCGCGAGAAAGTTGAAGAGCGCCTCGGGCAGGATGCCCTGCGCCTTGAACTCCTCGGCCCCGGCGGCGCCGTGCCTTTTGCTGAGCTTCTTGCCGTCGGCGCCCAGGATCATGCCGAGGTGCGCGAAGACGGGCGGCTCGGCGCCGAGCGCCCGGAACAGCGCCACGTGCTTGGGCGTGTTCGCGAGGTGGTCGACGCCCCGCACCACGTGCGTGATGCGCATGTCCACGTCGTCCACGCAGACGCAGAAGTGGTAGAGCGGGTGGCCGTCGGAGCGCACGAGCACGAAGTCGTCGAGCGCACCGGCCGGGAACTCCGTACGGCCCTGGACGACGTCGTCGACGACGATCGGCTCGTCGGGCATGCGCAGGCGGAGCACGAACTTCTCGCCCGCCGCGGCCCGGCGGTCGCTCTCCTCGCGCGGTATGACCCGGCCCTTTCCCGAATAGCGGAACGCCGCGCCGGCGGCCTCGGCGGCCAGCTTCGCAGCGTCCAGCTCCTCGGGCGTCTCGAACGCGCGGTAGGCCTTGCCCTCGTTCAGGAGCCGGTCCGCGACCTCGCGATACAGCGCCGCCCGATCGCTCTGGAGGAAAGGACCCTCGTCCCAGGTGAGGCCCAGCCAGGACATCGCGTCGAGGATCTGCTGGGTCAGCTCGGGCTTGTTGCGCTCGGCGTCGGTGTCCTCGATGCGCAGGATGAACGCCCCGCCGTGCCGGCGTGCGAGGAGCCAGTTGTAGAGGGCCGTGCGGGCGCCTCCCACGTGCAGGGAGCCGGTGGGCGACGGGGCGAAGCGGACGCGGACGGGAGCGCTCATGAGGCCCGGGATGTTAGCGGCTCGGCTCCGCCTCGATGTTAGGGTGCGCCCCGTCGATGGACTCGTCCGCCAGCTCGAAGGAACACCCGGGACTCTTGCCCGACGTCGCGCTCGTCCTCGTGACGGCGATCTGGGGCTCCACGTTCATCGTGAACGAGGTCGTTCTCTCGAACGCTCCGCCGCTCGGCTTCCTGGCGCTGCGGTTCGCGGTGGGTGGCGCCGTGCTGCTCGTTCTGGCTCTGCCCAGGCCGCGCACGCCCGGCGTCTGGAAGGACGGCGCGATCATCGGGGCGCTCCTCGCGGCCGGCATCGGCCTCCAGCTCGTGGGCCAGCTCTTCACGACGGCCTCCAAGGCCGCTTTCGTGACGGGCCTCTCGGTTCCGCTCACGCCGGTCGTGGGCTTTCTCCTGACGCGCAAGCTGCCGACGCTCACGAACCTCATCGGGCTCGTCGTGGCCACGGGGGGATTCGTTCTGCTCGCCTGGCCCTCCGATGCCTCGGGCGTCAACCTCGGCGATCTCTTCATCCTCGGCACGGCGTTCAGCTACGCGTACCTCATCGTCTACATGTCCGAGACGGCCGGCCTCCACGACGTGCGCTGGTACTCGGCGACGCAGATTCTCTTCGCGACGCTCTTCGTGGGGCTCGTGCGGCTCGCTCTGATGCCATTCGCGTCCCGCCCCGAGCCCGTCTTCGTGGCCGAGGCGCGGCCCATTCCCTGGAACATGGAGTTCCTGGCCGCGATCCTCTGGATGGGGCTCATGGCCACGGTGGTGACGTTCCTCGTGCAAACGTGGGCGCAGGGCCGCATGAGCGCGACGCACGCCGCGATCATCTTCGCGCTCGAGCCCGTCTTCACCGCGCTCTTCGCCGCGCTGCTCCTGCACGAGCGGCTCGGCGCGGCGGAGTGGTGGGGCGGGGGGCTCGTGCTCCTCGGAATCGTGATCTCCGAGCTGCCGTCCTCTCGGAAATGACCGCGAGCCCCCGCCGGGGACGAGCTGGAGAGGCGAGCGAAGCGAGCGGAGCGGAAGGGCCAGGGAAACCCATAACTGGGTTTCC